>NZ_JBMFLX010000008.1:0-38730 GCF_049970975.1 Infirmifilum sp.
GTAGCTAGGTACAACTTCACGTGTCTCGTACTCCAACTAGTAATTTAAACCTAAGGGTTTTTTGATAAGGAGTAGGATTTAGAAGCCTGATTAGAAAATATAGAAAATATTATTAGAATGATAGGTCAATGTTTTCGAGGTTATGTCAGTCCCGTCTAAGCTGCCGACTCCTAGCCTGCGTGATAAGCCGACTCTTCGAGAGGCTCTATGGTGTCTAGCCAATGCAACCCCCCTCCAGTGCCCCAGGTGTGACCTGGAAGGCTTGTCCCGCATTCTTTTCCACCTTCAAGGTATACGGCGCGGGGGTTTTAGAACGGTTCCCTCAGCCGGTGCTACATATCCGCTGGAGGTGTACGTTTTTTCAAGGAATGATCTTTTACCTATAAAAAAGGGGATATACAAGTATGTCCCGGCGAAGAACGCTCTCGAGGCTGTTGACGCGGAGGCAGAGTTCGAAGGGTTTGTGATAGCAGCTGTCACCGCTAGAACCACGAGCTTCTACGGTTTAAGGGGCTATAGATACGTTAGGCAGGAAATCGGGCATGCGCTACAAAATCTTTTCTTGTCGTTGATAAGCCATGGTTTTTCCTGGTCTCTAAGGTTTTTGAAGCCTAGACTAGAAGAGGAAGAGTCCCCCTCAAGAGTTGCCGGAATCGAGTTAAAGGACGCGGAAAACTATTGTAGAGGTTTCCTGGTAGAGCGCGCATTTCCCCTAGACAAAGTCATAGCCTTGAGGTCGAGCATACGCAACTATAGAAAGGAGGGCCTCTCGGAAGAACAGCTCATAACAATTCTAAGATGGTCCGTCGGCGAGGTGGTTGAGGGTGGCAGAGTCTATCCAAGTCTCTTCGGGAAGCCAAGAGTCGAGACCTATCTGTCGGTGTCTTTAGTCCGAGGCATAGATTCAGGCGTGTACTACGTGAACCCGCAGACGTTAACCCTAGAGCCTATAAAGATGGGGGATTTCTCTGAAGCTCTCTGGAGGTATTCTCTCAGACAGCAAGCCCTGTTAAAGGCTCCAGTCGTGGTCATACTCTCGGGAATAGGTCCCGAAGCAGAGGTAGAGTCGGGGATCGTTTCCCAGAACATTTACCTTAATGTAACTCACGAGGGCCTAGGGACAGTTGCTGTAGGCGCGTTTGACGACGAGAAGATAGCAAGCCTAACAGGAATTGATAATCCATTGTATCTAATGCCCATCGGGAAGCCTGCTCGGGAATAGTGGAGGTAATAGAATTATATACTTCTCCATACATAACTTTAGTGTGGATTACTGGAAGCTGCCTCCAAGAGTAAAAGTTCTTGAGGCGCTGGGTTGTATTGGAGATTCGCGTATACAATTTGTAAGTGAGAGGGAGGCTAGGGTCGTAGGGTCTGACGGGAGTCGAGTGTACAGAGTAGTCTGGGATGGTGGAAGAGGTATTGCATCAAACGATAACGGCTCTGTCTACAGGGGCTATCTAGGTTATCCCTCCATAGCGTTTCTCATGCTTAAAGGTGTCTTACCGTTCGACGAGAAGCTTGCGGAAGCACTGCGTGGTATTCCGTGGCGCGAGATCAATGAAAAGTTTAAGAGCTACAGGGACACGGAGAAGTACGTCAAGGAGGTTCTCGCCGGCAAAGGTGTAAACTGGGCATACGTGGAGGCTTACGTGGTGAAAGTTTTAAGAGAGATAGAGGGATTAAAGTTGTACAAGATCCCATTGTAGCTCTTCCCATATAAACGATATGCTTTTAAGCGTAGACGTTTAAACGTCCCCGGAGAGATGGTCAGAGGAGTTAGCGTCAGGGTTGAGGATGTCAGCAAGACGTATAAGGATAGAGGTACAACTACTGCTCTAAAAAGCGTAAAACTGGACATTAGGGCTGGGGAGCTCTTCAGTATTCTAGGGCCCAGCGGTTGCGGTAAGACGACTCTCTTGCGGATCATAGCCGGGCTTTTGAAACCAGATGCTGGCCGCGTGTTCTTTGACGAGTTGGACGTTACAGACAAACCTGCCTACGAGAGGCCTATCGGGATGGTTTTCCAAGACCTCGCACTCTTCCCTCATCTAACAGTTTATAAGAACGTCTCCTTCGGCCTAGAAATTGCAGGATGGCCAAAAGACAAGGCTGAGAGAAGAGTGAAAGAGGTTCTTGAGCTCGTCAGGCTACCATTCGATGTTTTTGCTCATAGAAGAATAAGCCAGCTCAGCGGTGGCCAGCAGCAGAGGGTGGCTTTAGCTCGTGCCTTGGCTAGAGATCCCAGTGTCCTCTTACTCGACGAGCCCTTCAGCCACCTGGACTATAAGATAAGAATCGAGCTTATCAGAGAGCTTAAAAGGCTTCAAAGGGAGACGGGAGTCACAATGATTTACGTGACCCACGACCAGAACGAAGCCATGATGCTCTCAGACAGGCTTGCAGTAATGTATGAGGGTGTTCTCCAACAGGTGGGGTCTCCACTAGAAGTATACACCAGGCCGGCGAACGAGTTCGTCGCCTCTTTCCTTGGCGAGGCTAACATAATCTCTGTTGAAGCCAGAGGGGGTGTAGCCGAAGTAAAAGGTGTCAAAATTGATCTCTCCCTATTTTCACCAGAGCTTAGTGGCTACGATGGCCGCGTCCTCCTATTTTTCCGCCCTGAAGACGTGAAACTATCGGGTGATCCATCCAGGATGATTCAGCTAGAAGCTGTAGTCATCGAGAAAACTTTCCTGGGTCCCCTAACGAAAATAGTCCTTGATGGCTGGGGCGACGTTAAATTTGAAGCTTTGGCTCCAACACGTGAAAGCTGGGGGATAGAAGTGGGTGAGAGGGTCAGAATGTACCTTGAACCATCCTCGGTTAAGATCTTCACCAGGTAGCCGCAATGCGGAAAAACCCTGTTTTTCTCATAGCGATTTTACCGCTTCTCTATGTATTAACGACGTTTTATGTTCCAATAATACTGATGGCCCTGGAGAGCCTTAAAGCCGGGGGAATACAAGTTTACACGTCGGTTTTAACAAATAAAGACTTCACCTCTATAATCTTATATTCTGCAGCTATCGCTTTCATAACGACTCTGATTACACTAGTACTCGCTTTTCCAGCTGCCTACTATCTGTCCTTTGGGGTCGAAAACCCACAAACCAAGAACAAATTTCTAGTTGCATTCACTGTTCCCATGCTTATAAACTTCCTACTAAGGGCCTATGCATTAATGAATATTTTATCTCTTGTGAACCTTACGAATACCATCCAGGGAATGATAATAGGCATGGTTTACGAGTTCCTCCCATTCATGCTTTTACCAATATATTCCACTCTTGAACGCATAGAGAGGAGGTTTCTCGAGGCCGCAGAGACACTTGGTGCCAAGCCCTGGCAAGCCGTCTTAAGGATAACACTCCCATTAGCGACTCCAGGTATAGCGTCAGGTGTTATACTGGTATTCCTAATGGCGTTTACGGAGTTCGTGGTTCCTGGACTCCTGGGAGGCGTCTATGGATATACAGTCGGGTACCTTATATGGGATCTTTTCCTGAAGTATAGAAACTGGCCTGTAGGCTCCGCACTAGCCTTCATAGTCACTTTGACCTCTATTTTTGCGGTATACTTCTATACACGTTACGGTGGCGGTAATGATTAGGAAAGTTCTCAAGATATACACATATCTTCTCCTAGCATTCATATACGCGCCTCTCATCTTTGTAATAATACAGTCCTTCAACGTCTCGAAATATCCAGGAGACCTAAAAGGGTTTACACTAAGATGGTACTCAGAGCTTCTGCTTGACTCTGAAGTCCTTACAGCAGCTTTAAACGGGGCTTCCGTCGCACTCATCTCATCGATTTTATCAACGATACTAGGGGGTTTAGCAGCGTATTATTTTGCTAGGAGAAGATCATCACCACTCGTTGATAACTTCTTCTACGCCCCTATAGTCATCCCTGAGATCGTAGAATCGGTAAGTCTTCTCATGCTCTACTACTATGTTGGTGCCGAGCTGGGCTTTTGGACCGTCCTGATAGGACACACCGCATATAATGTGTCATATGCCTATGTTGCGCTCAAGCCACAGTTTAGGCTGACAGCTACCAATGTAGAAGATGCAGCGTACACGCTGGGCGCTAAGCCTTTTGATGTATTCGTTAGGGTATACTTTCCTCTTGCACTCCCAGGCATCATATCCTCGCTTCTCATTACATTCTCGATGTCCTTCGACGATTTTATAAAGACAGCTTTTACGACAGGGCCGGGCTTCAAGACTCTTCCATTGGTTATCTGGGCGCGAGCGGCGCGTGGCAGAGCTACTTCCGAGCTTAACGCGCTGGCTACAATACTCATTGCTGTATCGCTGCTGACAAGTTACATATATACAAGGCAAGTCTTTAAAGGTAAAGAAGACTAAACCCTCTTTACACTTGTACTTATCCGTTCAACAATTGCCAGTATGTTTTCGTCCACAGGATTCGTAAACAGCAGTTTAGCATCCTTTGGCGGATATACCGCTGGATTGCTTAGGATCTCATCAGGGACTAACCCCTCTAATAGGCTCTTCTTTATGGGGCTCGGATAATAAGTATAGCTGACGTTTTTGACAGCACTCTCTCTTTCAAGAATAAAGTTTATCCATTCATGGGCCAGGTCGACCTCCCTAGCACCCGTTGGAATAGTCATGAAGTCGATCCAGATGAAAGCGCCCTCTTTTGGTAGGATATAACCTACAGCTTTTTCCTCACTTTGCGCTTGCATTACGTCGCCACTCCAAGCCTGTGCAGCGTGCAAGTCGCCCTTCGCTAGTTGGGGTATATATATGCTAGCACCATAGTAGCCTGCCAGATAGTCTTTTTGTTTTCGGAGTAAATCTATTATCCTGTTCACGGCATCGTCAGACCAGTCGTCTAAGGGAATATTAAGGTAGAGCTTTGCAGCGTTCACAACTTCTAGGAACTCCTCAAGCATAGAGACTTTTCCCTTATGCCTTTGAAGGAACCCTTGAGTATCAAAGAGCTGTTCGTATCCTTCTATCTCTCCAGCATTTACAAACTTACCGTTAAAGCCGATACCTGTTGTACCCCAAGCATAAGGTATGCCGTAGTTGAGACCCGGATCGAACTTGTTGTTTAAAAAGAGGGGGTCTATGTTTGCAAGGTTTGGGATCTTAGACTTGTCGAGAGGCCTTATAAGGTTTTTCTTAACGGCTTGTGACAAGAACTGATCTGTCAGAACTACGACATCATACCCCCCGCCACCATACTGTAGCTTCGCATAAGCCTCTTCAGCGGACTCGTACTCATCGTAGATTACCTTAACATTGTACTTGGTTTCGAACTCCTTTATTAGGTCTGGGTCTATGTATGTGCTGTAATTGTATACTCTTAAGGTCTTCTGTCCTCCCGTTGACTGTCTCTCGAAATAGTAATAGCCAAGAGCTGCTGCCGCTGCTATAATTCCAGCGCTTAGGATGAACTGTCTTCTTGTAATCTTCACGTATCACATGGGTTTAAAACCGAAAATATAAAGGTAATGCTTTAGTTCATTCTTTTTTGGGAGGAGACAAAAAGGAATATATTCCGTGTAATTATACCCTCTCTTGTGCATGGCGAAACGTTTTATCCACGTGAGGTACAGGAGTTGACTCTCGCTACCCTTGCAGTGTTTGCTGTAATTGCAGGGGAGTATCTCTATCCGTTCTATACACCGAGTTTTCTCCAATTACTCAGGCTTCTAACTTTATCCTTCGTTATCTACGTACCCCATGAGCTTGCCCACAAGTTTATCGCGATGTACTTTGGTTACCCTGCAAGGTTCTCTATCGTATGGGAATTCTTTCTTTTAACCCTCATCTCTGCAATACCCGTGATCCCAATCAAATTCATAGCTCCGGGAACCGTCTACATATATACTGGGCCTTTTATAGACAAGAAGACCGACGGGATGATATCGGCTGCTGGACCCGCGACAAACATCCTACTAGGACTGGTCGGAATGATTGCTGGTGGGACATTTGCAAAAACAGTAATGAATTTTAGCGGTTGGATTGCTTTTTTCAACCTACTACCGTTTGGTCCCTTGGATGGGCGAAAAGTTTTAGCCTGGAACGCGGGTGTATGGGCGGCTCTAATGCTTGTGTCACTAGCAATGGTTATTCTCTAAGTTACTCGTATTGTAAGCAGTGAGTCAAAAAACTTATATCATACGATTACCGGCATTGACTGTGTCATCAGCTAAAGAACGCGAAGCTAAAATTCAAGCTTTGAGGCAGGTAAGAGAACAAGAGGAGGAAGCTAGAAAAAGACTCAGCCAAATAAAATACAAGTTGGTTATTCTAAGCGGAAAAGGCGGTGTGGGAAAGAGCTTTGTTACAGCCAACCTCGCCGCCGCGCTTGCAGCAAAGGGATTCCAGGTTGGTGTTCTCGACGCAGATGTGCATGGTCCCTCTATACCAAAGATGTTTGGCCTCCACGGTCAGGCGATATACGCAGGTCCAGGAGGACTGCTACCCCTCGTAGGTGTTGGAGGTGTACGCGTAGTCTCAGCGGATCTAATGCTACCCGACGAGGAAACCGCGCTTATATGGCGCGGCCCCATGAAGACGGGTTTCATAAGAGAAGTTCTATCAATGGTAGCGTGGGGGCCCCTGGACTTTCTGCTTGTAGATCTCCCGCCTGGTACAGGCGACGAACCCCTAACAATAGCACAACTAATCAAAGATTTAAGCGGGGCTATAGTTGTCACCACTCCCAACGACTTGACACGTATAGTCGTAAAGAAGGCTATCACGTTTTGTAAGCAGCTAAAGGTTCCCCTGCTCGGCGTGGTTAATAATATGAGCCATTTCACGTGTCCCGTATGCGGCACTAAACACTATATATTCGGTCAAGGAGGTGCAACGAGACTAGCAGAGGAGACTGGTGTGAGAGTCTTAGCAGAAATACCCATAGATCCACGTATAGGCGAGTCCGTGGATAACGGGGTTCCCTTTGTTCTCGCCTACCCTGACACCGAGACAGCTAAAAGCCTGATGAGTCTGGCTGACAAGGTTCTGGAGGCTTTAAAAGCTGAGGCGAAGCCTAGTCAAGAAGGCTCCTCAAACTCACAATAAAGTCTCTCAAAATGCTATATGCCCTACTCGACTCGCTCGAATCGACAATAAATATTATGTCCCGGTAACTTGAAACAACCTCAGTCAGGTTTATCCCTCTAACAGAAAGAGCCATTGCAACAATTGAGACAACTCCAGGCGTGACGAGGATCTCGGGAGGACCCGTTAGGATTATTGCAGATTGATTTCTAAGAAACTGTTTCACGCTTTCCCTCTTTATACCCGCATAAATTTTCTCCAGGAAATCCTCCCGTCCTATGATTGTTAAAGCACTGGTTCCCTGAACAAGCTGTAGATACCCATTACTAGAGGTTTCATTATGGATGCTTTTAATAATCGTGGATGTCTCAAGAGTATCTACCGAGAGAACCCCGAGCTTGTCAAGGAGTCTTATCTCGCTTCCCACAAGCGCTGTCGCAATTTTCCTTGCCTTTACGCCTTCCTCTAATAACTCCTTCGAGGCCCTTAACACGGCCATCTTTACGGAGATACCCGTAAGTTTGCGACCTGAAAGCTTTTCAACTTCCTCGTGTAAAAGGCGTGCTAGTGCCGAGTAATTTACAATACCTAGGCGCATAGATTCTAGGATGTATGGCCTAGTCATGAGAACCATTTTCACGTATTTTACAACAGTATCCTTAGCAGGCACGCTGGATGATGGGGAGCTAAGTTTAAAAACATTTTCAGGAAAAATTAAAAAATAAATTATTTTAAATGAATAAAAATTTTTTAATAAATAGAAATGTTTATAAAGACAAAAGTTTTCAAAAAGCCTTGATGCAGAACCAGGTAAAAAAATCAAATAAAATATTACTTACAGCTGTATTCATTATAGGACTTTTAATCGGTGGTGGACTAGGGTATCTACTCGGACATACATCACCATCACTACAATCTAGCTATATCGATAAAATTAAATCACGTGGAAAACTTATAGTTGGAACATCGGCAGACTGGCCGCCATTCGAGTATGTCGATAAGAACGGGAACTTTGCAGGAATAGACATCGAGATAGCGAAGCGAATAGCACAGGCGTTAGGAGTACAGCTCGAGATAAAGGATATGCAGTTTTCAGCCTTAATTGAAGCTGTAAAGAACGGCGATGTGGATATGGTTCTAGCAGACATGACCCCCACTTCTGAACGCGAAAAAGTAGTAGACTTCTCATTTCCATACTATTTTGCTAGTAAGGGCGTGGTTGTAGTACTTAAAAATTCAAACATCGCAAAGCTGGAGGACCTCTACGGGAAAAAGGTCGGAGTCCAGCTTGGAACAATACAGGAGGACTATGCTAACGAGTATCTGAAGGGGAAGGCTGAGATAAAAACATACGACAAAGTATACCCAGACATGGTAATGGTACTGCAGAGGGGCGACGTTGACGCGATAATAATAGGAGAAAAAATTGCAAACGCCCTCGTCATAAAGAATCCTGATCTCAAGACAGCTTTCATTGTTGGCAAGCCAACAGCGGGTGCTGCGGTCGCTTTGCCAAAGGGAGCAACCGACCTGAAGGTATTTGTCGACAAGGTAATTGAGGATCTTATAAACAGTGGGGAGATGGACCAGATATTCCTAAACGAGACCCTTAAATGGCTTGGTGGAAGCTGAGCAAAGAATATTGAATAGATAGTAATGATTTTTTTACGTGGGTTGAAGATGGACTTTATTAGCTTTGTTATTGAATACCTACCCTTTATCTCTCAGGGAATGCTCACCACTCTTCAACTCTCAATAATCTCTTTTTTGATGGGCTTGATACTCGGTGCTTTTCTCCTAGCGCTCACGTTATCCCCTCTAAGACCGGTTGCCCGGGCATATATTGAGCCGATACGTGGGACTCCTCTACTCGTCCAGCTCTTTGTTCTCTATTTTGGTTTGCCGTCCATAGGAATAAAACTAGATGCCTTTACAGCCAGTATTCTAGCCCTTGGCCTTAATAGCGGGGCTTATCAAGCAGAGATATTCCGGTCTGCGGTGAAGGGAATACCGGATGTTCAGATACTCTCAGCCGAGTCTCTAGGTTTCACACAATACCAGACTTTCCGGTATGTTATATTACCACAAGCCTTACGGATTTCGATACCTTCGCTTGTAAACGAGTTTGTAACCGTGATTAAGGAAAGTTCGCTGGCCGCGGTGATAGGTATCGTAGAGCTTACGAGGCGTGGGCAGTACGTGGCAGCGTATACCTATAGGGCGTTTGAGGCTTACTTGATAGTAGCTTTCCTCTACTTTGTTTTATGCTATGTCTTCTCTCACGGTTCCCGTGTTCTAGAGAGAAAGGTCAGAATACCAGGCTACACGGGTGCGTAGTGATGACAGAGATAGTGCTTGAAATGGAAGATATTTGGGCAGGCTACGATGAGCAACCCGTAGTAAAGGGTGTTTCTCTCAAGGTACAGAAGCACGAGAAAGTTGTGATAATGGGTCCAAGCGGAAGCGGTAAAAGTACCTTGCTAAAAACAGCGGTACTACTTGTTAAGCCCTTTAAGGGCAGAATATACTTGGACGGCGAAGAGCTCACCGCGGAGAACGTTGACCTCAGAGCAGCTCGCGCAAAGACGGGTTTTGTCTTTCAAAGCTATAACCTATTTCCCCATCTAAAAGTGATCGACAACATAACTCTGCCGCTACGCATCGTGAAAGGATATACTAGAGAAGAAGCAATTAAAAAGGCTCTTGAGGTTCTCGAAGAAGTCAACCTTCGAGGATTCGAGGAAAAATATCCTTTACAGCTAAGCGGTGGACAACAACAAAGGGTTGCCATTGCAAGGGCCCTCGCCATGGATCCTATTCTGCTCCTCTTAGATGAACCAACCTCTGCACTTGACCCAGAGTTAAAGGCTGAGGTTTTGGACACTCTCAAAGAAGTTGCTCGTAGAGGCATAGCAATGCTCGCCGTAACCCATGAATTGGACTTCACAAAGGAGATCGCTGACCGTGTAATAATAATGGAGGATGGCGCCATTGTGGAGAGCGGTCAGGCTAAGGAGGTGTTGGAAAATCCATCCACGGAACGCACGCGGAAATTCCTAAGGCTTATCCAGAAGGTTTGAGATCCAGATAGCGCCGGTAGAGCTCACCTCTGTTGTTTACCCCCCAGTAGATTAAGAAGTTCATATAGAAAGACCAAGAGTGTTCGACAAGATGGTCTATCTTTTTCTCTATCAAGGTATGTATCTTATCTACAACATTCACGTCGCAGCTGGCAGCCCTCGGATAACCTGTGGCCTTGGCCACACACGGTATGACGCTATCCAGCTTGAGGCCTGTGAGTGCGGCTAGTGAAAGCGAGATGATGAAGTGGACACCGAATAGTCTCTTTGACAGTCTCAGGCAAAGAGACACGTATTCTCCAGTCGAAAGACTCCTCGTGTCGCTCTCCAAGAGAAGCGCGACAAGTTCATTACCTTTGATATTTTCCATGAAGACTTTTTCAGGTATAACAATTCTCTCGGGCCTGATGAACAAAGCATAGTAAACTGGTACTTTCTCGTCGAAAACAAGGGTTAGAGAGCTCACCTCGCTACAGAGTGCTGGGCGGAGCGGGACAAGAGTTACCGGGATGTGAGGTCTGGGAGACTCAAAAATTGACTGTTTGAGCCCGCCCTTCCTGAGCCTTTTTACCGAGAGAATCTTTGCAGCGTTTACGGCTTTAAATCCTCCTATCCCTAAAATCCTTTGCTGCAAGCTATTCTGAATTATGAGATGTGGAGTATCAAGCTTGGTGAGCTCTAACTCATCTACGAGTATCGAATTAGCGTTTTTAATAACAAGTCCCGGATCATCGTAGACTATCACCGCACCCTCTTTATCTATTAGTTCCAAGCTGTCGATGAAGGAGACTATCGACACCATTCCCAAAACTTAAAGAAAAGTATAAAAACGATGCCTTACGTGCTATAGGTGCCGGTGAAGCTCCATTGTGTTACAAGTCTATAACACTCTATCGCGAAGTCTTGAGGTGTTTCAGCCTGTAAACCCTGGAAGAGTTCTGATGTATGTCTGCGGTCCGACAGTCTATGATTATTCCCATGTTGGACACGCCCGAACCTATGTAGCTTTCGACGTGATAAAACGTTATTTGAGGCTTATAGGCTACGACGCTTTCCATGTTCAAAACATTACTGACATCGACGACAAGATCATAAACAGGGCACGTGACGAGGGAAAGGACTGGAGGGAAATCGTCGATGAGTACAGCAAGGACTACCTAGATGCGCTGAAAAAACTCAATGTTTTTGTGGACATCCATCCACGAGTCACAGAGCACATAAGCGAGATCATAGATTTCATCCAAAAGCTCATAGAAAAGGGTCACGCTTACGTGGCGCCAAGTGGCAGCGTATACTTCGACGTGGACACGTACGGCGACTACGGCAGGCTGAGTGGCCGTCAGGATAAAAAGATGTGGAGTCAAGAGGAGTTTGCTACTGAGAAGAAAAACCCTTATGACTTTGCGCTTTGGAAAGCCCGTAAACCAGGCGAGCCATATTGGGACTCACCCTGGGGTCCCGGGAGACCTGGCTGGCACATCGAATGTAGCGTGATGTCCTCACGCTACCTTGGAACCAGATTTGACATACATGGAGGAGGCTCTGACCTGATCTTTCCTCATCATGAGAACGAGAGGGCCCAAAGCGAGTCATTGTTTGGAGAGAAGCCTTGGGTGAAGTATTGGATGCACACCGGGATGCTACAGGTTGGTGGTGAGAAGATGAGTAAGAGTTTAAAGAACATTGTGCCTCTCAAAGACTTATTCAACTCCTACGACCCCTTAGTGGTCAGGCTCTGGCTGGCCAGTGCCCATTATAGGACTATACTTAGTTTCTCCGATGAGATTCTCCAACAAGCGCGCTCTAACCTGGAGAGGTTGAGGGGGGCCGCGTTACTAGTACAGAAGCTCTTCAAAGAGGTGGAGCCGGCTGGCAGGCTTTCAGATGAAGACCTTGTCACCTTGAAAGAAATGTCCCAGCTTCGCAGAGATTTCTATGAAGCCATGAATTCTGACTTTAATGCTAGCGCCGCGTTTGCCTCCGTCATGCAATTAACCTCGATTATATACTCCCGGATATCTAGCAAACCTTCCTACACAACGGTCTATATAGCACACAGGTTACTCGAGGAGTTTAACAGAGTATTGGGTGTTTTAGATGACATAATGTATGAGACTCCGAGTGAGACGATACCAGTAGAGCAATTGGTAGATCTCATAGTCGAGGTTCGCAACGTGCTACGCTCACAGCGTAACTGGGAGCTAAGCGACTACATCAGATCTAGGCTCTCAGACCTGGGAATAGTGCTAATGGATGAAAAGAATAAAACACGGTGGCTGTTGCGCAGGTAGCCTCCCTATTTTGTCTTACCTGAGAGGGATTTTTGGCTCTAAGCCCAATCCCAAGGCAAGTGCCCCCGCAATCCCTATGTTTTGGCCTAGTTTCGTCGGCTTGATGTCCGGAACCCTGTTGATGGCATACTTCTCCACTTCCCCCCTAATGTTGTTCAACAGTATGTCGACGTTGTTTAGGGCTACAGAGCCTCCTACAGTTATTATCTCAGGGTCGTAGTAGTTTACAATAGCTGCAAAACCGTACGCGTTTAACCTTCTAACCTCTGATATGACGAGGAGTGCTAACGGGTCCCCCTTACGATAGGCTTCGAAAATTAGGGGTGCGTCTAAATCTTTTCTATCCTTCAGTACGGAGCCTTCAATTTTCTCGCGCTCGACCTCGGCCAGAAACCTTGCAAACCTCGGAATCCCGCTCCCAGAAGAGTATGCCTCCCAATGCCCCTTCTTCCCACAGCCACAGGTCAACCTTTCCTGGGAGTCCACTACCAAATGACCTATTTCATGCGCGTTGCCATCCTTGCCTAGAAGAAGGGAACCGTCAACGTATACTCCACCACCTATACCAGTGCTAATAGTCACGTAAACAATGTTTTCATGCTTGGAACCCTCTCCCCAGTACCTTTCACCGACAACGGCTGTTACTGCATCGTTTGCGAAAGCGACGCGTAGACCTGTAAACTCTTTGAGGAGTTTAACGAGTTCGAGCTTCTTGAATGGCATGTTTGGCGCATTGATTATCTCACCTTTCTTGATGTCGAGTGGACCTGGACTCCCGACTCCCATCCCTACGACCTCCACGTTGAAGCTTTTTAAAATTCCATTAGCTACTCTGGCAATATGCTCTACGTATTTTAGTGGGTCTTGGAAGTCCCAGGTCTTAAAACTCTCTATTTGTAAAAGCTCTCCATCCGAGTTTCCAATGCCCACACGGGTGTTTGTAGCTCCAATGTCAACTGCGAGCGCGTATTTCACGGGTCTAAAGCCCGCGCCCAAAAGTATTAAGCTTAACGCGAAATGTAACTATTTGATGATGAGGGTCTAAAGCAGGGAATAATGACCGTAAACCGTCGCGGCTGACCCTTTTCACCTTTCCTCTTTATACGTCGCGTGAAGGGAATACAATTCTCTAAAAATCCACGGCACGTCGCAGAAAAATATACCCTTTATTCAATCCATAGAAGGTCATTCTCTAATTCTAGCTAGCGAGCCTAGCGTGTCAGGGGTTAACTTATAAGCAGGCTAACAAGCATAACGATGACATCAAAGTCTGCAGGGTTGATAACCCCTTCAACAGCTACTAAAAGATCTCCCCTCTTGAAAATAAGGACACTTTTGGATCCCTGTTTTAGCGCAAGCCAGGGATCAGAGTAGCCTAAAACCGTTAACGTCGATCTTACATATGCCAGGAGGTCAGATACCTCTACCTTAGGAGGATATTGATAGAGTATTTTATCCGAGTTGAACGCTACGATACGGCTAACACCAAGGCTCTTCAGCGACTTCAACACATCCTCGTCCTCAGCAAAGACTTCAAGCACAGGCTTACTGCTCATCGAAACGCCCCATTACTACCTCAATGCTCTTTAATGAATATTTTCCTATGATACGGGCTTCAAAAGAGAACGATAAAAATATATGCATGAATCTTGGCATGGGAATTGACAGACCATGAAACCTTACGCCTTTAGTGAAGAGGAAGAGGAATGGGACGAGGAAGAATTCGAAGAGGAAGAGGAGGAAGAATTCGAAGACTTCGGTGAAGAGGAGGAATTCCTAGAAGAAGAGGAAGAGGAGGAAGAGTGGGAGGAGGAAGAGGAGGAAGAATTCTAAAATCTTTTTGACCGCGTTAATTATTTTAAATATCGTTGTCTTGTCTTTGTCTCCGTTAACTTTTCCGTTTTTTCTTTTTACTCGAGCGGGTCTTCAAGAACTTTGATCTATTATTTATGTAGATTCCCAGCAAGGTCAAAGCCCCTATGATAGCGAAGACTACAACTATTAGGTGTCCATTCGAGGAAATTGTACTTTCTCCCGTTGGAGCCTCTGATTCTACAGCCGTAATTACAAAGGAGGACAAGCTTGGATCGGCATTATCTGCTATCAAGCTAATCTGAACAGTCGCGTTTTCTTTTCTCAGAAGCTTAACAAAGAATGTGACAGGGACATCTTTCCCGCCAGGAACGGCTCCAAGCCTTACTGTTAGATTACTTCCCCACCTTATTCCATCCGAGGTGAGATTTACATAGCTAGGTCCGAGAACATGTAGAGAAGTATTAATGGCAGGGCTGCTCCCATAGTTATGCACGAGTATTCTCACAGTTCCGGTAGCACCTTGCCTCAACTGTAAAACACTTGGATATACATAGATTACAAGTATTGGTCCTTGCTGAAAGCCTGTCAAGGCTTGGTTGGGGGGAATTAAGGCTAAGGTGATCTCGGTTAATACAACTACTATTAAAAAAAGAATGTGTATGTTATGTCTCATACGCCCCTAACCGCTACAACTCAAAATTAAGGTTTCCCCACCAAATAAAGGATAATCGGGTGGCACCCTCAGCCAGGAGTCATTCTTATAAACGAGTAATGACCAGTTCTTACACTCCGGGACTTTTCCCAAAGACAAGATTGTTAAAGTGTTATTTCTAACCCCGATTGTTACATCGGTTATCCTGGCTATCGCCGTTACAAACGTCTCTCCAGCGTGTACAGGATGATTGTAGAAGCATTCTTTATGATCACTGTGCTTAATGCATACATTTACAAGCACAATTCTCCCAGTATTATTACCTAGGTAGCTGGCCATCGTCTTAATCTCTTCAGTTACTCGGTATATGTCTCTCTGAACACTAATAAGATTATACACGATGGTTGCTGTTATTAAGAGACTCAGAAAGGCTAAGGCAAAGGCTATTCGAGTAATCAGTTGTGTCTCGTCCACAACCTCCTTGAAGTGTTAAAGTATAAAAACATGGATGTAACCTTACTCTGGGTCCGTCTATGAGGCATGCATTACTGCTGCAATACCTGCTAGGATTTGTTCTCATGGTACTTTTCTCCTACATGAACGCACACTACCCTGATAAGACATGGCTCTTTTTCACACTTTACCTGTTAGTTTTTATGGGCATTATCTTCTTCGTAACTGGTAGGCAAGCCCAGAATATCTTTAGAGACCTAGAGGAGGTTAAGAAAGGCGAGATAATATATCAGGCCGATCCGGATCAGAGCCTTAAGCTTCGCGAGAAGGACATGGAGAAGACTCAGGGTGAGCTCGCAGCTCAATTCAAGGTGTCATTGATTCCCATGTTGACGATGATCCTTTTTCTCATGGTTTTTTACATACCTTCCTTTCGACAATTCTTTCAGAACATAGGAAACACACTCACACAGGATCAGAAAATGGCGATGTTCTACTCTTTCCTGGCTATGTACGGCTCATTCTATCTAATCTCGATGATCACTGGCCTCTATACCAGGCGTGTTCAATCTAAAACGGGGACACTTACAATAGCGACAAAATACACAATAACCTCTAGAGGTATTATAGTGGACGACAGGCTTCCAATAAAGTTTCCACTAAAAGGCTCTATCGGCACCGATAACAAGAGGAAGTTCGTAGAGATAACACTAATCCAGCAAGTCATGGGTAGCCAGGTCAAGCAGAGAATAAGGCTTTACACGCCTGAACCCTCAAAGCTTGCCAACCTTCTTAAAGAAAAAGGTATGATGCAAAAGTAACAACTTCAGTCACGAAATTCCCGGCTCAATCCATCTGGGAAGCCTTTGGGTACTCACTCGAAAGAGTCGACAAAAATATAAAAACCCCCAAACCAGAAATAGAAGACGGCGGCCGTAGTCTAGTCTGGTAGGATGGCGGCCTGCCACGCCGCAGAGCCCTGTAGGCGCGGAGAACCCGGGTTCAAATCCCGGCGGCCGCACCTTTTCTCACATTTAACGGGTCTATACAGGATTTTGGCAAAAACTACTCATCTCTATTTATCTGGCTTTCCTCCTTCTATCATAAAAAACGCGGACGAACTCCATTCAAAGAAGCATTCTTAAACAATAATAATCTTGTTCTGAGCGATGCGGAGAATTTATTTGTAGCCTTGCATATTCTTGCGTGTTAAGCTTACCGAGGATGAACAGTATGCCCGACAAGGTCCTAACTCTCCGAGAAGCATTAAGTCATCCTCTAAGGCGGGCAATAGTATCCTGCCTTATCGAGAACCCGGGCCTAAGTGTAAGACAACTAGCCCGTGAGCTAGGCGTTAGTATAGGCTCTCTCTCGGGACACCTTGTTATCCTAGAACGAGTGGGGCTTATCCGGGAAGTGCGCTTATCGAAAAAATTACAGCTCTACGTGAACGAGGAAATGTTGATGCCCAGAACTCTCGATAGGCGGCACGATCTGAGCATAATATGGAGTGAACATGGTGGTCTCTCCTCCGTCTGAGAAATACAAATTGACCCAAAGCCTGGCATCTGTATAAGGCTTCCTTCAAGATTAAAGGAGATCAATTCCACACTTAAGGCTCTCGATCCACTTTAGAGCTTTTTCAACGACATCTTTCCCGCTAAGTATAGCTCCGTGTTGAGGCACAATTGTCTCGATCTCCAAACCCTTTATTCTGTTAAGCCAGGCCTGAATAGCTTTGTTTCCCGCCATGTATCTCTTGTGGAAAGGCTCCATGTATTTGATGTGTCCATCAAAATCCTTGACGAAGTCGTAACCAACCTGATCCGGAAACACTGACGCGAAGAGATCTCCGGAGAACAATATCTTTGAACATGGATCGTATATCTGGTTGTTCCCAGGTGAGTGCAGGAAATGCGCAGGTATTACTTTAAGCTTGCAATTTCCGAGCTCTAGCTCTGTACCCTGCTCCGGGACTAGTAGAAAACGGCTACCCGGCGATACTTCTGGGGGAAACACGTGTGGCACGAAGCGAGCCCAAATCTCAGGGAGCACTATCTTTGCGTTAGGTAACGCCGTATACCAGCTTGAAGCAGCCCCGATTACGTCGGGATCCTGGTGCGAAAAGAAAAGGTACTTTATCTTAGGCGCTGGAACTATGATTGAGACTTCTGCTAAAAGCCTCGAAAAGGTAACCCTACCGCTTGGATCAGCTAAGAGGCCTTCGCCTGAGTCTGCTATAACAATCTGGTTTGCTTGGACGTAGCCTTGTGGTGTCAACTCCCTGAAAACGGTAAATGAGTGTGCATCCTTCGAATATAATGTCAGCATGGTTTCAGATGTTTGCATGTATCTCTGTATTTATAAACTATCATTAGTAATAATCATAATTAAAAAGAAAATGCAAAAGTTAAATTTTATCCTAGATTTTATCCCCTACATCATATATATCTTTTTTTACAGAAAAATTTTTTAAAAGATTGAGTGATATCCTAGCTGTGCGAATCAGGGAACATCCTATACTAGATTTCACCCGGGGTCCCCCTCTAAAATTCACCTTTAACGGAAATATCCTTGAAGGATACCCTAACGAGAGCGTACTCGCTGCGCTATGGGCTAACGGTATAAAAAGTTTAAAGAAGGGAGGTCCCCCTCAAGGCCCTTTTTGCCAGATAGGCTATTGCTCGGGCTGCATGGCGCGGGTAAACGGACGACCCCGTGTTAGGACGTGTCTGGAACCTGTCTCTGAGGGGCTTATCGTTGAGATCGAGGAAGAACCGCTTCCCCCGAAGGTCACACATGAAGCCGAAGAAGGAAAAGCAGAGATAATTGAGACAGACGTGATGGTTGTGGGGAGCGGGCCCGCCGGTATTTCCGCGGCTATAGCTGCTAGAGGGGAAGGATTGAGGGTAGATGTTTTCGAGAGGCACTTCAGGCCGGGTGGACAACTAGTGAAGCAGACACACAAATTCTTCGGCTCAGGCAAGCTTTTTGGTGGTCAGCGGGGTTTCCAGATAGCTCGGAGGCTAATCCAGGATGCTAACTCTCTCGGCGTGAGAATACATACGAGAGCCCCGGTGATAGGGTGGTTCAAGGAGGGCTTTTTCGCTGTGGCGGCTCAAGATAGACTCGTTCTTGTTAAGCCTCGTACTGTTATCGTATCAACGGGTGCCGTTGAGAGGTTTCTGCCATTTCCGGGAAACACGCTTCCCGGTGTAATGGGTGCAGGGGCGGCGCAGACGCTGATGAACGAGTACGGGGTAAAGCCTGGAAACAGGGCAGTGGTGGTCGGTGCCGGGAATGTTGGACTTATTGTGGCGTATCAGCTTCTACAGGCAGGTGTTGAGGTTGCAGCCGTCGTTGAAGTCATGAAAGAGATAGGGGGCTGGCTTGTCCACGCTGCCAAACTCAGGAGGAGGGGTATACCTATACTTACTAGCCACACTGTGGTAAGAGCGGAGGGAAAGAATAGCGTAGAGCGCGTCATCGTATCTCAGGTCAACGATAAATTTGAGCCAATACCGGGTACTGAGAAGGCTTTTGAGGCTGACCTTCTACTCCTAGCCGTGGGTCTCACGCCTGAAGCTAGGCTACTAGCAGAAATGGGTGCTAGAATGGTTTGGACAAGTGAGCTTGGAGGTTATGTTCCATATAGGAACAAATATATGGAGACAAGTATCCCGGGAGTATTTGTTGCAGGTGACGCATCGGGCATAGAGGAGGCGACGACAGCTATACTCACTGGGAGGATCGCCGGATACTCTGCTGCAATCAATATTCTAGGACCACGTGACGAACTTTTAAGGAAAAGAGAGGAGGCCATGCGGGAACTCGAAGCAGCGCGCATGACGCCATTCTCTACCAAAGTTTTGAAGGGAGTAGGTAAGGTGATGCTGAGTGAGCTACAGGCTTAGAGGTTATGCTACGGTTGAAGAGCTACGAGACGCTGGCTTCATCCCACCGGAAGAGCTAGTCGAGTCTAAGGCTATAGCCGTCTCGGAGTGTATTGAGATGATCCCATGCAACGTCTGTCAGTCTGTTTGCCCAGTTAAGGCCATACGTGTCGAAGGTCTCAGTGGGAGACCGAGAATAGACTGGGATAGATGTACGGGCTGCGGTGTATGTGTTGGTTCATGTCCTGGACAGGCCATGTTCATGGTGGGAAGGGCAGGCAATGATTACATAGTAGGACTCCCATACGAGTTCCTGCCACGCGCAGAGAAGGGTAAGCGGGCAGTACTAATGGGCCGAGACGGTCGGGAGCTTGGAGAAGGTGAAATTACGAGAGTTTTTGAAATTAACAAGACTCAGGTTGTATTTGTAAAGGTGCCAAGGGATCTTATATGGGAGGTGAGAAGCATACGGGTGAAGTGAAAGCCTACATATGCATGTGTGAAAAGGTTACTCTCGAGGATGTCGACAAGGCTCTAAAGGAGGGTATAAGGGATCTCGAGTCGCTCAAAAGGAAACTAAGAATAGGGATGGGTCCGTGCCAGGGTAGATTCTGCATCCCCGCGCTCATTTCCTATGTTAGTAGAAAGCTAGGTGTTCCACCCGAGAAGCTTGCCTACCCAATAGTTAGACCACCATTAGAGCCTGTTCCCGCAAAACTCTTCCTGCAGGTGAAGTATGATGAGATATGAGACTATCATAATAGGCGGGGGTATTACGGGCCTGGCTACAGCTTTCAGCCTTGCGAATAAGGGTGCTGGTAAAGTTGTGGTCCTGGAGCGAAACTATCTCGGCTCCGGTTCCACCTTCCGTTCCGCGGGGGGGATCAGGGCGAGCTTTACCAGCAAAGAGCATATAGCACTAATGAAGCGAAGCATCGAGTTATGGGGGAAGCTCGCAAGTGAGCTGAGCATAAAATATGCGAGAAGCGGATATCTCTGGCTCTCCTCAACCGAGAAAGGTTTTGAGAAGCTTAAAGCATACATGAAGTTGCACAACGAGAGCGGGGTTCCTACACGTATAGTGGAGGAGGACTTCGTAAAACAGGTAGCGCCTCACGTGGACACAAGTAGGCTTGTAGGGGCCCTCTTCGACCCTTTAGCCGGGAAGGCCAGTCCATTCGACACTATTTACAAGTTATACGCGGCGGCGAGATCGCTTGGCGTGGAGTTCCGCACGGAGGAAAATGTCGAGGAAATAATAACGCATCAAAGCGTTGTACAGGGTGTTCGCACTTCAAACCAGCGTCTAGAAGCGGAAAACGTGGTCGTAGCTACAGGTGCTTATGTGCACGAGTTACTGAAGCCCTTAAGCGTAGACCCCCACGTGGAACCGATTCCACACTACGCAGCAATAACTGAGGAGTTTGGAAGGCTATTCGACCCGTTAATAATAGACTTTGAGAGTGGTGCTTATGCCGTCCAAACATTTCATGGCAACGTAATCATGGGCGTGGAGACTCCAGAGAAACCCTACTCTAGTCTTGAGGTAAGCATTAAGTTCCTCTACAAGGTTGTAAAAGAGTGGTCTAAGTGGCTCCCCTGGCTTCCCGAAGTAAACATTCTAAGACATTGGCCTGGCTACTATGAGGTTACACCCGACCATCACCCTGTGCTCGGCCCTGTCAACAAGTATGAGGGGCTCTATGTTGCGACCGGCTTCAGCGGACACGGCTTTATGATGGGGCCTGTAACAGGAGAGATTATAGCGAACTGGATACTCAGAGGAGATCCTGGAATTCCCGAGGCTAGGAACCTTACCCTGGAAAGGTTCGAGAGTGGCAAGCTCATCCAGGAGCTAGCGGTTATCGGCTAGAATATCTTCTCAAACAATAAATAACCTTAATAAACGATAAGGCTTGTGTCGTAGGAGAGGTCTCAATGTGGCTCTATCATGGATTATACAGGATATTCTTGATAATTAAGGCTAAGCTCACAAAATCCGAGCTTGCCCTTGTAGATGAGGGAGACCCGGATGGAATTGTCAGCGGCGCCCTCTTCAAGATGAGATTTCCCCGAGGCGTTGTTGTCACAGCATATCCTCCGGAGATTAAGAGTAACTATCTCATAAGAGCTATTCGGTGGGACTTTGTCGCTGATCTTCCCTGCCCTGGTAAGGCCAGGCTGCGGGCTGATCACCATCTTTCAAATACCCCTTGCGCCGCTGTAGAATTCTACGATCCGAATGCTCCCGCCTCTGCTCTCCTGGCCTTAAAAGCGCTTGGACTGGAAGAGAACCCTACGGCTTCAAAACTTGTTAGCCTTGCCGTGGAAACCGATACCGCCCAGATAACGAGCCAGGAAGCCATGGATCTCGAGGCAGCAGTCAAGGGTGCAGACTTCAAGGGGAAGCTTCACCTGATTGAGGTGCTTGCAAAGAAGGGGGTTGATGCACTTAACGATGAGAAGGTTAAAGAGTATATTGAGCGTTACAGGAAGAATAAGAGCAGGACTGAAGAGTTCGCCGCTCTTCTCCAACCGCCTCCAAAGGAGGTTATAGTCTTCTTCAAAAAAGACTACAAGCTTTCCTACCGCTACCTCACAATACTACTCGAGAAATCCGGCGCAGACTTCACATTCATCTTAGTTCCTAAGGGCCTTTTCAGGTACCGTGTATATGCTGGGGCTAAGCCTGAATCCAGCTATAACGCTGCCAGCATTGTCGAGCCGCTCGGCGGTGGGGGCCATAAGTTCGCGGCTGGGGCTACTTTTAGGTCTATCAGTTCCGCTAAAGCATTAAAAAAAGTTTTGCCTCTCCTGAAACAGGCGCTCGGACGCGACTCTATAGATATAATAGTAGTTGAAGATGATGGCTTAAAGAAGACAACCCTCTCGTAGCTTATCTCTTCAGATTCTCTATCATGCCCACGAGACGCTCAACATCCTCCTCGACTATTTTTTCCAATACCATGTAAGTATGCCTAAGGAATTCGGGCTTGGTGAGAGGTCTTCCATAGAAAACGGGCTCTACAGAAGCCAGGGTCTCCTCGTAACCCGGTATTCTTCGTAAGCCCCTCATATTTGTCACCTCCTCGGGGCTCCTAACTCCTGAAAGAATGTCATGGAGCAAAAGTAGATCATCGATGGCATCCGTATATGTAGGATAGAAGACGACGCTATCCTTGAAAACTCTGTCATATCTTCCCCAAAACATAGGGCGTGTCAGCAAGCGTCTAATTGTTCGGGCCTCACTCTCACTCTCTACTTTAAGTCCTTTAACCAAGTCCAAGGCTTTGCGGGCGCTTGGGAGAAAGGACACCTTTTCTAAACTTGCTGAGATGCTTCTTATAAGCTCTTCATACTTAAACGCCTTTACACCCCGCTTAATGAGCTCTGATGCAACGTGCTCTAAAAGCTTAAAAGCTCTCTCAGTAGACTCCCAATCCACTGTATCGGCAACGTCGAGGTCTGTATGATAAACAGGAATAATTTCGGGGAAAGTGTGAAAGGTCATAGCAGGGAGTCCTTTAAGTGCGAAACTTAGACTGTCAAAGAGGACTTGATCAGAACACACAGTGGCAACACTACCCATAGAGTCTGTAAGCCAGGCCTGGATATCCGGCGACGAGGCTGAGATTCTTAGAGAAGATCCACCCAGCGTGTCTACGTTGAGAAGTACACCGAACTCCTCTAGAAGCCCATTCTTTTCAAGAAACTCGGCGAAAACACGCGATCCCCATGTCCAGTACCATGGACTGAAGCTGGGTGCACCAGACTCCTCAGAGCCGAAGATTATATACCCCGCCCTCTCTCTGAACAAATTGGCTGCGTGAAGCACAAAGCCAACTCCTAGAACGTTGTCACGAAAACCTGTTAGCCACTTGTCAACATGCGCCGAAAATACAGGTCCCCTCAGGTTTCCTGCGTATATAACCGCGCTTCTACCGCTTGGATCTATTCGAGTCTCTACCTTCAAGAAGAGCTTCCTATGCTCTCTTGCCAGCTTTAGGATGCGAAGTCCGTCCTCGAGAGTAACTGCTACCGCCGGTATAGGGGGTGGCGTGCCTGCACTAAACCGGTAATCAGTGTTCAAGGTTAGAACCATCCTTCTAACTCTGGAGGGATAACGATCCATGAAAATCACAGCGTCAGCTCCAGCTCTAACGGCCTGAAGGTATTGCCACTCGACTTCGTCAACCTTGTCGTAAATCTTAATCAACACGATTTTCCCAGTGAGGTCTATAGACGCCCAGTCCTCCTCTAAGATACGGCTTCCAGTATAAACAACCTTTCCCTCGACTTCCCCGCTGAGCGTGTAAGGCATAGCGACAGCCCTTAGCCTAAGATCTCCGGCTGATAGCTCTACGTAATTTTCACGCCATGAGAGGGCCTCAAACTCTAAAACCCTCGCCTCCAAGCCAAGCTCCTCAAAACGTTTCTTTAAATGTTCTATTGCAGCCCGCTCCTCGGGCGTGCCTGCTACAATGTCATAATTGTCCAAGAACTCTGTTTCTCTAATAATGGTCTCCTTGAAATTCACATAGCCGAAAAACGCAGGCAATGGATAAGCTTATCGTTCCATGCATAAACAAGGTTATCAAATGGACAGCTGCACGGAAATCAAAAGTATAACACATAGACCGCAGCTAGAGTATTGATAGAACACGTTATATTTCAGAGCTCCCAATATTAATCCCGATGAAGAGAGTGAATGAGAAAATCCGAATAGCCCTAGACAATATAGATGAAGCTATTAATCTACTCCGCGAGATCGCACGTGAAGATAGAAAGATCGCTGCAGCTCTAGAGGATATTATTTACTATCTGGAGGAGGCTGGAGAGGCGCTCAACACCATATTAGAGCAGAGCTATGAGGCTGAAAAGTAGAGTAGTGGCCGACTTTATTTTTCTTCTTCAACATACAGTGGGAGTATGTAGCCTAAAACTAGAATCACTGCGAGCGATACTAGAGAGAGCAGTATTAAGATTAAGGGATTAGAACCAAAGCCTACACAGATAGGTATTGGACCGATAAGTATACAGCCACCGAACGAGGCCCGCGTGTTCTCGGGAAAGGAGAGTAATACGAGGCCTATTATCATGATGAGTATTCCGAGCGTAGAAAGTGTCAGACCAGCTTTGTATTTCTTCATCGCCAAACCACCATTAGCACATATGCTAGAAAAACCATCAGTGTCAAAACCAGTGCAAAAATCATGAGGTCTTTTGCAATAGCCCTGTTTGAGCCAAAGACTATGGGTACCGGCCCTATAATCACCACAGCTCCAGTCTCCACTTTTCCTCCAGTCTCCTTAGATTTCATCTCTATAAACATGAGAAAGAGCCCTACAATGAAAAGGATGAAGCCGAGGAATAACACGTATACCCCTATGTTCATCAGTATATTAACTCCTAAAACTTTTAAAAATCCTTGTTGGTGCGAGTGCGAAGCGCAAGAAATTAGGCCATCCCGTTTGCAAGAATATCCCGTGTTTCAGAGCACAAAGTGCTTAACCTGTGGAAAATGTTGCATGCAAACCGAGATGATCCTAACCGATCAAGACGTTAAACAGATCGAGAAGCTTGGCTACAGTCGCAAATACTTTACGGTATGGGACGGAAAATTCCTAAGACTCAGAAACGAAGGAGGTAGCTGTGTGTTCTACGACAAGGGTACAGGAAAATGTATCATATACCAACATCGCCCCTCAGGCTGCAAACTCTACCCATTAATCTTCGACGAGAATAAGGGTCTACACCTTGATCCCGAGTGTCCGCTTGTAGAGGATTTTGCAAATAGGACAGAAGATCTTCGAGAAGCAGTTAAACTCATGGAGAAGGTTCTCCAGGATCTAGAGAAGGAATATAACTACAAAGTCAAATGGGATCTCTTTTACACCAGCGCTCGAAGACTCCAATCAAACCTGAAAAGCGATACAGGCTAGACACTTTTCTCCTGTAAGAACCGTGAAACCCTTTGCATTACTTGTTGATGGAAGTGTGCGATGAGGGCACGCTTATCCTCCATAAGTACAATATCGCTAAGACCCTCCAAAACTATATTGTAGGCGAAGGGGCTTGGCGTATCAAGGAGAGGCGTCTCAACAATCCTGATCTTCCCGTCTCTTATAGATTCCAGAACCTCTCTTGCATGATTTATATCCATGTAATCCTCGAGTATTTCCCTGTAGGTCTCTTTCAGGACCGGGAAGTCCATCCATCGCTTCACAACCTTGATGAGAGTCAAGGCGTTTACCTGCTGTCTCTGAACACTTATCTCGTATCCTTTATAGTTCCTGAGGATCATCAGCCCCCTTACAGCGACGTGCCTAAACCGTCTCCGCATAAGCTCCGTGTTGAATATAGCCTTTTTCAGTAGATCCTCGACCTCTTCGGGCTTCAACTCGCTGAGGCTAACGGCCGGCTCTACCCCTCTCGGATATATTAGTGCAAAGCCGTTATCGTGAAGAGCTATACCGATGTTGGTTCCGGTCTTCCTGGAGGCTAAGTAGGCTAGTGCGTGGCTGAGAGCATCATTAGTCCTCCTGCCGAATAAAGTGTGGAAAACCTGATGGATTCTTCCATTCTCGTCGCGCCACTTCTCTACAAGAATAGTCTTGTCGCTTGGGTACTCCCTAATTCCGAGCGAACGCAGGAAGTAGTACATCTCCCTAAAGTATCCGATAATCGCCTCGGCTGAGTTATCGTCAACACGGCACTCCCTCTTAAGGTACTTTTTAATCTCTTCCAATGGTTTTCCACTCTCAATCCACTTAAACATCTGTCCTCTGAACTCCGAGATTTTCACCGCGAGGTCGTAGCTGAGGGGTAACATCTCGCTAAACCAGGCGGGAATAGTGGGCTTCTGCTCAAAGGCGGGCTTCACGTAAGCGATCATACCATCGCTTTTAACGAATTCGTACACCTTGCCTCCGAGGACGAACCTGTCGCCGGGCATCAGCCTTTCCAGGAACTCTTCCTCTATGTTTCCCACGTATTTTTTCTCAGTAGTATAAACTTTTACGCTGACCTCGTCGGGGATGGTTCCAACATTCAAGGAGTAAATAACCCTTGCATATTTCCCCCTTCTACCGAAGACGCCCTCCACAGGGTCGAACCATATCTTTCCATAAACTTTATGGCTCTCCAATTCGCTGTATCCTCCGGAGAGATACTTTAATACATTCACGAAGTCGTCGTAGCTGAGTTCATGGAAGCTATAGCTTCTTCTAATTATCCTGTAGGCGTCTTCAACCCTCATCTTCTTCTCGATTGCCATGCCCACTATATGCTGAGCCAGAACGTCGAGAGCGTTTCGCGGAATATGGATTTTGTCGAGGTGATGCCTATAAGCTTCCCGAACCATCACTGCAACCTCAACAAGGTCGTCCCTATCTACACACACCATTATTCCCTTACTTGTCTCGTGAAGCCTGTGCCCGCTGCGCCCAATCCTTTGAAGGCACCTTGTGACCGACTTGGGCGATCCGACCTGTGCGACAACGTCGATATAACCAATATCGATGCCAAGCTCGAGACTCGTGCTGCTCACGATGGCTTTTAGCTCCCCCCGCTTAAGCTTCTCCTCAACGTCCAAGCGAACTCCTCTTGACAGGGAGCTGTGATGTGCGGCTATAGAGTCCTCCGGGAGGTCTTTTCTCTTCCTGGCGAGTTGCTTCAAGTGAAAAACAACGCGTTCGGTGCCGCTACGGGTATTCGTGAATATTAGCGTTGTCCGATGGCGCTTAACTATATCGTAAAGTGTTTCGTACATCCTCTGTGTAACCTCCTGGGAGGGCGTGTATATCAGGTCGGATACAGGCGACACGACCTTCAGGCTTTTACGCTTGGCGTACCTTGCATCAACTATTACACAGTTCCTCGGAGTCCCGTCATCGTCATAACCTGCCAGGAATCTAGCAACATCCTCAAGCGGGTTTATCGTGGCTGAGAGTCCTATTCTCACAAAATCCCGTTCTGTAAGCTCGCGGAGCCTCTCAAGCGATAAAGTCAGGTGTGCACCACGCTTATTCTCGGCTAGGCTGTGGACCTCGTCTACAATCACCCATCTAACTGTTTTAAGCTTCTCGCGGAACTTTGGTGCTACGAGGATGATCGCAAGCGTCTCAGGGGTTGTGATAAGGATATGGGGTGGCTTGCGGAGCATGTTCTGGCGCTGTGTATTCGTTGTGTCGCCTGTTCTAACGACATGTCTTATCTCCGGGAGTTTGATTCCCTTCTTTTCGGCGAGCTCCCTGATCTCTCTTATTGGTTCCTCAAGGTTCCGGTAAATGTCGTTGTTTAATGCTCTTAACGGCGAGACATAGAGGACGTATACGCTGTCCCCAAGCTCACCCCTTAAACCCATCTCGATAAGCTCGCTGATAGCTATAAGGAATGCCGTCAGCGTCTTACCGGTGCCGGTCGGGCTAGATACTAGAACATTGTTGCCCTCGTGAATAGGGATGAGTGCAAGCTTCTGCGGCGGGGTCAGGTCTGGGAATTTGGAGTTAAACCATTCAGCGACGACAGGATTGAGTATCCTTAAAACCTCCTCCTTTGTGTACTCCTTATCAGCGTAAACTAGATTTCTCCTCGACTCAGACACTACACCACACAAGAAAAGGGGGATAAAAACACTTATGGTGGATTAAGGGTCTCGAGGTGTAGGGCTTTGCAGTGTCAGATACCCCAGGACAAGCTCACCAATCGCGCTTGCATGACTTTCATCATCCGATATAAAAAGGCGAGTATCTTTAAATTAGTTTGTTTCAAAGAAAACGTGTAAAGGTATGGTTAGCGAGGTCGTGGCAAGGCGGCGAAACGCGTTCAACGTCGAGAGGAGGCTTGTCAAACTCCTTTCCACAAACCCGGAAAACCACGTCTTCAGAGTACCTGTGAGCGGGGTGGGAGAGCACTTCCCCGATGTTTTTATGGTAAACAATATAGAGGACAGAATCGTGGCTTTTGAAGTTAAGGTTACATCAGGTAAGAAGGTTAAGATCAAGGGTTTCCAGGTTTCAAAGTTATTCCGTTTCCTGGACGCTTTCAAGAGGTACTCAAAGCGAGAAGCTGTCCTAGCTGTATGGTTCTCCTCAGCACAGAAATGGGTTTTCAAGAGAGTTGATTCTCTCTTCAGCGTAGATATGGTAGTCACGGTTGAAGACGAAAGCGATTGGACTCCTAACGTCAGATTGAGAGGAAAGGCTTAAATTATCGCTTCTAAATAAGTTTTTCGATGTCTGCAACGTTTGAACGCGTTGGAACACACAGCCATATAAAAGGACTAGGCGTGCGAAACGGGGAAGTGCTTCCTGTTGGAGACGGGCTTATAGGCCAGACAGAAGCCCGAAAGGCAGCCTGGCTCGTCGTTCAACTTATAAGATCAGGTAAAATGGCTGGCAGGGCTATACTTCTCGTCGGCCCTCCCGGTACAGGAAAAACGGCTATAGCTGTGGCCATCGCTAGGGAACTAGGCCCCGAAACGCCCTTCATGGCCCTGACTGGTAGCGAGGTTTACTCTGCCGAGCTCAAGAAAACAGAGGTCTTGATGCAAGCGATGAGGAAATCGATAGGAGTCAGAATTCGTGAGAGACGGTGGGTCTATGAGGGCGTGCTAGAGAAGCTTGATGTGCGGTATGATCGTCATCCCCTAAACCCATACACCCAGGTCCCAGTCGGCGGCTCGATAACTCTCAAGACTGAGAAAGAAACACGTAACCTGAGGGTGGACTCTAACATAATCTACCAGATTCTCCAAAAGGGCATAACAGAGGGGGACGTGATATGGATTGACGAGGAGACGGGCAGGGTCTCACGCGCGGGGAGAGCCAAGGGATATGGGGAGTTCGATGTCCAGCCAAAGGACATCGTTGAAGTGCCGAGTGGACCGATATACAAGGAGAAGGAGTTCGTGTACACCCTGACCCTCCACGACCTGGATGTGATGGAGAGCCGCAGCGACAGTATACTTTCGATCTTCTTCGGAGCTCCATCCCAGAAAGAGATACCTCCAGATGCCAGAGCACGTGTTGACAAGACTGTCAAGGAGTGGGTTGAAGCTAAAAAGGCAGAGCTCGTACCAGGAGTTCTCTTCATAGACGATGCGCACATGTTGGACATAGAGACATATAGTTTTCTCTCGCGAGCAATGGAGAGCGAGCTCAGCCCTATAATTATACTGGCAACTAACCGTGGCTACACAAGGATAAGGGGCACAGACATAGAGGCGCCACACGGTATGCCTCTAGACCTTCTAGACAGGCTACTCATTATCAGAACGCGACCCTACACTCCAGATGAGATTCGCGAGATAATAAAAGTTAGGGCGCGAGAGGAGGGAGTGGAGCTCGAGGCTGACGCACTTGAAGAGCTAGTGAAACTTGGAGCTGAGAAAAGCCTGAGGTATGCGACGCAACTGCTCTCCCCAGCTCTGCTCTATGCTAAACAGAATGGGAGGGAAAAAGTATCTAGGGAAGACGTAGCCGAGGTTTCTAGATTGTTCATAAGCACGGCCGAGTCTTCGAGCTATCTTAAAGAGCTAGAGGAGAAAATGCTCAGGTAATCTTTCTACCAAGAGTAGATATTTCTCCCTTAAATGAGAAGAGTGTTAGTATCATAACAACCTGGCCGAGATCAACTATGGGGGGACTTGCTCCGGTAAAGTATACGAGAGGGTAGAGACGTACACTGAGATAATGCGACAAGATAAACAAATGCCAGTAGTGGAAAACTGTGAAGGAGATCGCCGAGCCTAGGAAAAACATTTTTAACCAGTAGTATTTCTCAGTGTATATTGCGCCACTTATCAACCATAGTATTAATGAGACGACAACCCCCCTCCATGGCACGTACCATGCAAAGCTAGGGGGCACCAAATACGCGCTTAAGAAATTCTCAATGGGGACGAAGGTGAAAATAGAGGCTATGAGTGCAGGCATCACTATTGGGAGAATATCTTCAACATTATCTATTTTCATACGAACCCCTTACGGAAACGGTACAAGTCCATAAAAGTTTGTTGAAAACGCGATGTTCAGGACGACGATAAGTGCTGTGTAAATTGTTATGCTGAAAGCAAGCTTCTTGGCCTTCTCAGCTGAAAACATTTTCTCCAGCAACGCCTGGAGAATCCGTCCGCCGTCTAGAGGTATGGCAGGAAGCATGTTTATAATAGCTACGCTTGAAGTAAGAACTAAACACCAGTATAGAACATTGTAGAGAAGAGGATTATTCACTGCCTGCTGGATCTGAACACCCAGGAAGCCCCTAGAGGTGTTTCCGGGACGTGGAGCCAAGATTACTTCAATGCTCTTAATTTCATTCCCTCTCTTGACTGTGAGAAGAACCGCCTCGCCGGGCTTTGTGGTCTCCATTACTCTTGTGAAGTCCTGAAGCGTATTTGTCGGGACTCCATTAACTGCAATCACCACGTCGTTGGGCTCCAGTATTCCTTGAGCTGGATAGCCAGGTATTGTTGAAGCAATAAGGACTCCTGTGGGCTGGATTAGTAGAGAGGTTAGGAGAGCGAAAACGATGAAGGACGCCAGGTTTGCCGAGCTGCCCGACGAGAGGACTCTCAGTTTCGCACGCAGGCTTGCACTACCAAGTTTTTCCTCATCAATCTCAGCAAAGCCACCGGGGAAGACCAGGGCAAGGAAGAGTCCTGTAGACTTCAAGGGTAGTCCTTCAGCTGAAGCGGCAAACGCGTGGGCCAGTTCATGCGGTACTATTGTTAAGAAGACGGCGATGAGAAAGTATGGGAGAGCATCCAAGCCCAGAGTAACCCCCGGTATGATAGGCGCTACGGGGCTAGCCGCTTCGGGACGGATAAAAAAGCTGACAAGATTTGCATGGAAATAAAAAAGTCCAAAGATCATCAAGCCTATCCCTATGATCGTCGAGACATCCCCTAAGAGACGTATCAGCTTGGGATGCCTACCTGCAAAGGAAACTATAATCGTGTTGAGTCTCCTGGTCTTGAGCAGTATGACTGCCCCCTCCAGACTAATTCCAAGCTTCTCAAGGGCCTGTGGCTTTAACCTTTGGACAATTATTATTCCCGCATAAATGAATAGTATGGCTCCGAGATATACTGCGTTATTTATAGAAACTAAAATCTGACTGGACGCCACATCCGCTTACCTCGTAGCCGAAATCGATCATATTAATCCCATCTAAAATTATTTTTCGGGCATCCATGCTGACGCTGTGCAGGGGCATAACTAGCTGTAACCCTTTTCCCTTTAGCTTTCTTAAGAAAGACAAGTTTACGTTATCCCTTGTCGAGATGTTTAAGCCCCCGATAAGTCCCCAGATCCTTCCAAGTCGCAGCAGGCTTGAACCAAAGGTTCTCCGCAAGCCGTGAACGCTGCACCCGAGGAAAACCACCCATCCCTTACGTGTCATTAAGGCGAGTCCCTGCTCGTTCCAGTGGGTGTCTCCATGAAGCACATATGCTCCCTCGACTCCCGGTAAGGGGGTTAACCCTCTTTTTGATGCGTGTGCGAGAGGAGGGCTAGGGATAACGTGTACAGCTTCCCGGAATTTGTCTAAGGCTCCTATGTGATGCCAGTGCGGCATGCTTCCAAATATTAGATCGGGCTTGAGTTGCACGCCAAGAGTTTCAGCGTTCTTAAAAAGGATCTTTGAGTCTGGCCCCGTGTCGAAGAGAATACGCTTGAAAACGCCCTTGTCATCCCTAGTCACAATATATATCGAGAGACCGTGTAAGGGTAGTAGATCCTCAACAGAGGGTATGTCGTCGACAAGTACGTCTATGTGGATTTCCTCTATCATTAGACTCGTGCGGGATTTATAACTCCCCCAAAGCTATTTAATTTATGTGTCTGCTAGTGATCTGCTCGAAGAGATAAGGAGTGACGAGGGGCACAGAGTAGTCTACGAGTATTACGAGGATGCAAGAGAGCCCGAAGTAGGCTCCAAGGTTGAAGAGGTTATAAATGAGCCTGTGCTCGTAGAGGCTTTAAAGCGGCGAGGAATTTACAGATTTTATAGGTTCCAGGAGGAGGCTATCAGGAAAATAAGAGAAGGAAGGAACGTCTTCATAGTTGCTGGCACCGGTGTTGGGAAGACCGAGGCATTTCTAATGCCTGTCTTAGAGAAACTCATACATGAGGATGAAATACTAGGAGTTCTTGTATATCCGACAAAGGCGCTTGCAAGGGACCAGTTAGAGAGAATAGAGTTCTATATAGGCGGGATATTTGGTTTCAGGTCAAGCGTTTTTGATGGTGACACGCCAGAGGAAGAAAGAAGGAGAATGCTAGAATATCCCCCAAAGCTTATCGTCACAAACCCTGACATGCTCCACCTAACTCTTCACTCTACGCCCGATTACAAAGAGCTGTTTCGGAGGACACGTTTCGTAGTCATGGATGACTCACATATTTACAGCGGTGTCTTCGGCTCCCATGTCCACTACGTGCTTCGAAGGTTCAAGAGGATACTCAGTTCCACGCCACTGTTCATAGGAGCCTCAGCCACCATAGGCAACCCGGGTGAATTCGCTGAAAAGCTTTTCGGCGAGGCCGTGGAAGTAGTTCAAGCCGGCCGCACGCGGAAAGCACCAATCTATCACCTAATGCTAGCACCTCGTTCAAGGTCGAAGACCTCAGAGGTTCTCTGGCTCTTGAAAAAGCTTACAGAGAGGGGTTTGAGGACGTTGGTGTTTGTTGACAGTCACAGGATAGCGGAGTCGCTTTCAATTCAGGCGTCAAGCATGGGAATCAGGGCCGCCGTCCATAGGGCTGGCTTGCTCCCCAAAGAGAGGAGAAAGGTTGAGTCTCAGCTAAAAAGCGGGTTACTCGACGCACTGGTTGCAACTCCTACCCTCGAGCTAGGCATAGATGTCGGTGAGCTCGATGCAGCTATCCTATATGGTGTTCCACCTACCTTCTCGAAGTATCTTCAACGAGCAGGCCGCGTGGGAAGAAGGCATAAGACCGGGTATGTCTTTCTAGTCTTGGGCAATGACCCCATAAGCTCGTATTATGAGAGAAATCCACAGGAATTCTATGGTCAGGCTCCCGATCCAGTATTCCTAGAGCCAGTGAACTATGAGGTGATGAAGACGCACCTTATAGCCATGGCCCTCGACAGTCCTCTGAAGCTTGAAGAGTTATACCCGTCTGAAAAACAACAGCTGGAGGAGCTTCTGAGGATGGGTTATCTAAAAATTGCGAGAGACGGGTTTATCCGTGCCACAAGGCTTGGGATAAGGTTTCTACGAGAGCACGAGAACCTTAGGGGTGTGGGCGAGCAGGTCAAGATATACAGCGACACGGGTAAACTCATCGGGTTCCGGGAAAAACAGATGGCAATCAAAGAACTTTTTCCTGGAGCCATATACCTCCACTCCGGAAGGAGCTTTCTATCCCTGCGCTTTGAGGGTGGAAAAGTGATCGTTAAACCACTCCCAAAGAGTATACCACCTGTGACCACCTCCCCCCTCTACTATACGCTACCCGAGGAGGGAGCTGTACATCAGGAGGGGGAGGTTATGGGCGTGAAGATTTACTACCTCGACCTAACCGTCACGGATGTAGTCTACGGATATGTTACAAAGACGTTTCCAGAGGGGCAAACGATAAACCAGCGGCTACTAGACAAGGAGCTCGAATATCGCTTCTCTACCAAAGGCATCCTCCTCGAGTTTCCCGCTGTATCCGACTGGAGCGAGCTCCAAAACGCCGAGGCCTTCCACGCAGTTGAACACGCGCTCATATATGCTGGGCAACTGGTTCTAGGCGCGGCTCCAACAGACATGGGTGGTATAAGCTTTCCCTCGGGGCACATCTACATCTATGACGCTTTCCCAGGCGGCTCAGGGGTAACCAAGGCCCTCTACTCGAGGATGGAGCACGTCATAAGGAAAGCCTACGATATCGTTTCAAGGTGTACTTGTGAGGACGGCTGTCCACGCTGCATATTTTCACCCTATTGTGGAAACAACAACAGGATACTTTCAAGGAGAAGGGCCGCCCGGATACTAGGCGAAACCCTTGAATTAAAGCTTATATCATCTCATAGGACGAGAAGCGGAAAGCCTATCGTCTAGACGCAAAGACGTAGACCCTGTCCCCAAGACCACTAGCCTCGAGGATTATTCTTCCCCTAGCTTTAAGCCTCAGCCCAGTCGAAAGATCGCTGAGAGTATAAAAGACCAGTCCGCCACGCTTGGACACTCTAAAACAGTCCCTTATCATTCTTATAGCTGTCTTAAGGTCGCGGCCTCCTGCAAAGGGAAGATCCAGTTGATCCCTCAAGTCATATGGTAGAAAGGGCGGATTCGTGTAACAGAGCTCGGCCGAGTTATCCCTTATACAGCTTCCGGAGTCACAGACGATGAAGTCTGTTTTCGAGTAGACTCTGTTTAAGATGGAGTTTACGCGTGCCGCTTTGATGCATTCGTCGCTGATGTCCGTGCCTATAAAGTATTCTGTATCACTGCTCAACGCCATTGCTATAAGCAGGCTTCCAGGACCACAACCTATCTCGACGACCACTCTCTTAAACCCTGCCAGGCTCCCCAGTACTTTTAGTAATGCCTCCGTACTAATAGTGTGGATCGGGGGGAAGCATGTCTTAGGCGCCATGATTTCTGCTCCATGGAAGAGGAGTCTTCTTGACCGTCGCGTGTACAAACGGAGCAAAGTTTTAGTAATTAATGTGAATAGGGATTCCCGTATAGTAGAGGCTGGGGTGGGCATGTCGCAGGTTATACCTGTTCGAGAGGCTTTAAAACTTAGCCAGGGGGAAGAGGTCACTGTTAGAGGCTGGGTTTACAGGCGCCGCGATCTCGGCGACAAGGCCTTCGTCGTAGTTAGGGACTCAACCGGCATAATTCAGGCTGTGTTCTCGCCCTCAGCCCGCGGACATGATGCTGCGCGGAGAGTCACGGTTGAAAGCTCGGTCATTGTTTCTGGACGTCTACGGGATGATCCAAGGGCTCCAGGAGGAAAGGAAATCCAGGGGGAAAACTTGGAGATAGTGAGTCTTGCCGATAACTTTCCCATTAGAAGGGATGCGTCCAGGGAGTTTCTACTAGAGGTCAGACACCTCGCGGTAAGGTCGAGGAAGCTCACCGCGGTTCTAAAGATAAGGGATACCGCGTTCGCCGCGTTACATGAATGGTTTAGAACTAATGGCTACTATGAGGTTCAAGCACCGATGTTCGTATCAGCTGCTGTTGAGGGTGGCGCAACCCTCTTCCCCGTCAAATATGTGGATGGCTCCACGGTATATCTTACCCAGTCCTCGCAATTTTACCTGGAGGCGTTGATATTCTCCTTGGAAAAGGTCTACACGGTTGCTCCCTCATTCAGAGCTGAGAAGTCCAGGACCAGGCGCCACCTAACAGAGTACTGGCACGCCGAGGCCGAAGCGGCTTGGATGGGCCTGGAGGGTATTCTAAAGGTGGAAGAAGAGCTTATTTCGCACATCGTAAGGAGAGTATTGGAGAAGAACCATGATGAGCTTACATTCTTGGGCAGGGATTTGAGCAGGCTTAAGCTTGTCGAACCGCCTTTTCCAAGAATCAGTTATGACAAGGCGATCGAGATTCTCCAGAATAAGGGTGTAGGGATAAAGTGGGGAGACGACCTGGGAGCAGACGAGGAGAGAGTCCTTACAATGGAGTTTGATAAACCGTTCTTTCTCTACGGCTTCCCGGAATCGGTAAAGGCTTTCTACCATAAGAATGACCCTTCGCGGCCCAGCGTCACGCTCTCGGCAGACTTGCTTGCGCCCGAGGGCTACGGCGAGATAATCGGGGGCGGGGAAAGGATAGATAAGCTTGAAGAGCTCGTAGAAAAGATAAAACGTTTTGGGCTTAACCCCTCAGACTATGAGTGGTATCTCGACCTGCGCAGGTATGGCTCTGTTCCACACGCAGGGTTTGGGCTTGGTATGGATAGACTGGTTATGTGGATAGCAGGGCTAGACCATATAGTTGACTCGCTCCCGTTCCCAAGAACAACGTCACGGACATATCCTTAAGACTTTCTGGTTCACCTAATAGAGCGTTCTTATGTATTTTCACAGTGATTTAAAAATTTAAAAACAACCCTGCTGTCTAACCTCTTGCGTGATTATGGCGCTGTCTAACAGAATACCCTTACTCTTCGCTAAGCCTGGCTCTCGTGTGAAGGTTATCAGTTTTGAAGGAGGAAGAGGTTCGATGCGTAGACTCTTTGAGCTTGGAGTTGTTCCGGGAGAGGAACTAAGAGTTGTTTTCAACAATGCAGGTCCGATAGTTGTAGAACGCTCTGGGACGAGGATAGCCATAGGAAGGGGTCTTGCAGCACGCATCATCGTTGAGGTGATAGAATGAGTAATCCCAGCAGAGCGCGGGAAATAGTAGTGGCACTAGCTGGGTCTCCCAACGTGGGCAAGAGCACTCTTTTTAACATTCTTGTTGGTGCTAACAGGTTCGTTGGTAACTGGCCTGGGAAGACCGTAGACAAATATGAGGGTTTCTTCGAACACATGGGGTACAGGATCAGGGTCGTCGACCTTCCGGGAACGTACAGTCTAAATGCTTTAACTGAGGAGGAGGCGATAGCCCGAGATTATATCGTAAGCGAAAAGCCTGACGTCATTGTCGTGGTTGCCAATGCCGTGTCATTGGAAACTTCTCTCTATCTCGCCGTTCAAACCCTAGAGCTTTATGACAAAGTTATAGTCGCAATAAACAAGATCGATGCTGCCTCTCGGCGTGGCATACATATTAATACTGAGAAGATTAGCCGCAGGCTAGGGGTCCCAGTAGTAGCGATATCGGCACTGAAAAGGGAAGGCATCCATGAGTTAACAGACTATATTATACAGGTAGCCGAAGGCAAGTACCCCTCCCGAAAACTAAGCCTTGACTATGGTGGGCTCGGCTACTATGCTAAGGACCTCGTTGAAGCTCTAAGCGCGTGCAAGGAGATGAGCCGATATCCTTTACAATGGGCAGCGCTCCGTTTGCTGGAAGGAGATGTTGAGCTCGAACAGCTAATTAAAAAGACGGGCTGCTCTTCCCTCCAAGTCCTGGTTGAGGAGACTAGGAAAAAGATCGAGCAGGATCTAGGGGATCCCGCTGCTCTCATCACGGCGAGCGTTAGGTATGATTTTATAGGAAAGCTAGTCGCTGAGAGCGTGACCTATACTAGTGTAGCTGGGCGAGAGTTCACGGAGAACCTGGACAAGATATTTTTACATCCTCTAGCTGGCCCACTAGCTTCTTTACTTCTAATATTTGCTGTGCTAGTTCTCGTATTATCCGTGAACACAGGCTTTCCAATAAAGCAGATACTAGAGCTCACCGGTAACGAGGAACTTGCACAATTATTTGAGACGTATACTCTGTCAAGCATATTATCATCCCTCTTTGACACGGTCAGCCAGTTCGTTTCAGATTTTATGACTAGTCATGGAGCCCCTCCCTACTTGATCTCATTGATTACTGAGGGGATAATAGGCGGTGTAGGCGCTGTTTTAACTTTCCTCCCATTGATCTTCATAGTGTTCGTGGCATTTGGATTCCTGGAAGACACGGGGCTTATGGCTAGGATTGCGACGGTCTACCATGGCCTTATGAGTCGCCTTGGCGCTTCCGGGAAAGCACTTATGCCTTTGTTGCTCGGCTTTGGCTGTAACGTTCCTGCCATAATGGGCACCAAAATACTTGACACCGACAAAGAGAAGATTCTCGTCTCAATGATAGCCCCCCTCATTCCATGCCAGGCTCGCCTGGTTATTCTACTCTTTTTGGCATCTGCGATCCCGGCTACTTCTACTGCTAAGATAATAGCAGTACTGGCGGTTTACGCTTACTCCCTTCTCCTTGTAGCAGTCGCAGCAAAGATAGCTTCAAGGTTGATGGGGGGAGGTGCAAAAACGGAGCTTATTCTTGAGTTGCCCCCGTATCATAGGCCTAGCTTGAAAGTCATATGGTGGTATGCTTGGGATAATACTCTACACTTCCTGAAAAAGGCTGGAACGATAATCTTCATGCTTACAATCCTCGTTTGGGCACTCCTACATACCGGGCCTCAAGGTTACGTACAAGAGGCCACCGATTCTTATGCTCGATCAATAGGAGAAGCAATAACTCCCCTTACTTCTCTTATAGGAATCCAATCGTGGCAAATATCCCTCGCCCTCATAACGGGTTTTATCGCGAAAGAAGCAGTGGCTTCAACCCTGATAGTAATGACGGGGGCTACAAACCCATCCGAAGCTGTTCAGTCCCTTGCACTAACCCCTGCACAGCTGGCTAGCCTCATGATCTTTACAACCGTTTACACGCCATGCCTGGCCACGGTCTCAGCCTTTCATGCACAGTTTCGCGACAGAAGGCTGACGTTAATCCTAGTACTTTATACGCTCATTATAGGAACTTTATCAGCCTCACTTGTATACCACCTATTAAGCCTGGTGATGCCCGGTTGAACACCCAAGTTTTATGGGTGGGAGGGTGGAAAGAGAATA
>NZ_JBMFLX010000009.1:0-33488 GCF_049970975.1 Infirmifilum sp.
TTGCGCCTTGTACAAGTATAACATTCCCGTCTTCAAGTCGAAGATTTTTCAAGTCTTGTCCTTGTCTTTCTCTGGTTCCCGATAGAGATTTATAAGAAACTCGGGGATTTCATCTTCTTTAAGGATGATTGTACCAGCTGGATACCTGCGTCTAGCCTTGCTTGTCTTCACCTCGACTCTCATACTTCCTGCTATAGCATCAATTTCGTAATTGTTCCTGTAGTAAAATACTTCTCCAAACCTCCTGTAGAGGTGCTCTTGAACGACCCACTCCAGTAGCGTGGCACGCGAAAGGCCTACTCCCAATAGAGATGAGAAGGCTTTCCCGATAGAGGGATCTCTGAAAAAGATTTTTTTCTCTCTCCTGTAGATAATCCTGTCGTCATCCTTTAGATAGGCAACACCGACTAGGAACATATCCTCTAGTAGCTTAACATAATCTTGAACCGTGTTATGGGATATTCCGAGCTCGCCGGCCACTGTGTTGTAGCTCAAAGCACTAGGAACCTTTAACAATATTTGTCTAGTGATCATCCTTAGCAGGGAGGGGTTCCTGTCTACCTTAACAGCATCACGTTCCACACTAGCCACGAAGTCATCCGCGAATCTCTCGTCACCGTTGATACTCCGCGGGAATCCCCCGACTTCCAGGTACATGTCAAACAGCGCTAGAAGCCTCGTCAGCTCACCCTTGTAAGGCTCTACCCCATAGATTTTCGCGAACTCCGGAAAGCTTAGAGGCAAAACCTCTATCGTCACTCCTTCACCTCTTCTGCCCGGAAAGGCCTCGGTGTAACCACGTAGCTTGAACGAAGCTGACCCTAGGAGTACGAGGACATCTCTATCAAAATACCCGAGATCAACATATCCCTTAATCACCCTCCACCACTCCTCAATGCCTGTAACCTCGTCAAGAATAATCAACGAAGACTTGACTCTGCTGGCACTTCTAAACCTTCTGTAAAAGTCCAGCACATTCCTTAACTCTCTTCCATCAGTCGCCAGGTCGCAACTGAAATAGAATACGCTCTCAGGTTCCCACTTGCGGAGTAGCTCCGAGACCAATAGCTTCAGCCCTGTAGTCTTTCCCACCTGCCTTGGCCCCAGGACGATATTCAGCGAGAATGGCTTCAAGGAGATCAAACTGATCCAGGTAGGCCTCCACTTAACCCGTTGAGTTTTAAAGATTCTCAAGTCTCTATCCTTGTTTTCCCACTCCCGCCACTCCCACCAGGGGTTCTGCCGGTATATTAGCTCCTTCATTGGTCAGTAAACTGACAAAGCTTTATAAATATCTTGTCATTTCACTGACAAGTCTTCTCGCATGATCAACGATCTTTTCCTAGAGTTAACATGAGAATCCTTACCTCCTTATAGTCGCAATCAATAAAACCTCCTTGCGAGTAGGAAACAACGGTGTTGCAAATGCTTTACGAGTCGGAGAGGAAGCAGATTGTAGAAGCTTTCAGGTTTCTCGAAGAGAGGGACCTAAACTATGGTTACAGTGGAAACATAAGCATGAGGGTTGATAAAAGAGGGGTCTTCCTGATTTCTCCTAGCGGGGCCAAAAAGTCGAAGATGAGGCCCGAAGACGTCCTCGTTGTTGATTGGAACCTCAACGTCCTGGATGGACAAGGGAGGCCTTCCGTAGAGGCTGTAACACACCTCGCAGTCTACAAGGCTAGACCAGACGTTAACGCTGTTGTACATGCTCACTCGCCATACGCATCGATTCTCGCAGTGCTTAGGAGGAACCTCCCGCCGATATTAGAGGAGACCGTGATCTACCTTGGTGGTGAGATTCTAGTAGCACGCTACGCTGTTACAGGCACGGATGAGCTTGCAAGGAACGTTGTAGAAGCACTAGGCGAGAGAAACGCTGTGATACTCTCGAATCATGGCGCTCTCGCGGTGGGTAAGAACCTAGAGGAAGCCATAGACTCACTTGTTTACCTGGAGAGGGCTGCGAGAACTTACATACTCGCGAGCCTCCTTGGCGAGCCTACGCCACTCCCAAGGGAGGCTTACGAGATAGAGCTTGAGATCTTTAAGAGGAGGAAGCAGGCTTAAGACCTTGTCGGCTATGTGCGGTCAATACTTATAAAAGTAATAGGGTCAGGTGTTAAGGAGAATTCATCATCGATTTTCAGTGCTCCAGACCCCCATCATCCAGGTGATTATTAGACTGCTCTCATTATAAATATATGGATGTCTCATATACGTGATTCTACCGTCGACAAAACATTTATAAAGTTGTGTCTATAGACTGTCTACAGACATATATGAGGAAGTTCGGAATAAAGGGCAGGTATGGCGGTGCTCTCAAGCTACTTATACTGTACTCGCTCAAAGAGAGCCCCTCGTATGCATACGCACTCATGAGGAAAATTGAGGATTTAACAGGCTTCAAGCCGAGCAGCGGGGCTTTCTTTCCTCTACTCAGGCACCTCGAGCGTCACGGCTTGATCGAGTCTGAAGAAGTTGATAAAGATGGCAGGAGGATCAAGGTGTATAGGCTAAGCCGAAGAGGCCTGGAGTTTTTAGAGGCTCACCAGCCCCAGGTACAAGAGTCGCTCAGGCTGGCCAAATCCTTCAAGAAGTTCAACGAGATGGGATGCTCTCGCATATTCCGGGTTATAGGCGAGCTAGTCGAGAATATTGATAGGCTGAACGAGAGTCAGCTCGAGGAGTTGCGGAGGGCTGTTCTTGATTTTGAGTATAGGGTTTTAGGCATACTTAAGGGTGATGCAAATGTCTGAGGCTATAGTGGTTGAAAATCTCGTGAAGAAGTTCAAGGATATAACTGCTGTAGACCAGGTAAGCTTCCAGGTGAAACAAGGAGAGATATACGGTCTGCTAGGCCCTAACGGCGCCGGTAAAACCACGACTATCCACATTCTTACAACGCTCCTAAGACCCACTAGCGGAAAGGTCTTCGTTGCCGGCTATGATGTGGTCACGTCCCCAGGAGAGGTCAGGAAGAGGATAGGGATAGTCTTCCAGGATCCCAGCATAGACAATCAACTGACAGCCTACGACAACATGTATATTCACGGCAGACTATATGGTCTCTCGGGAGAGGAGCTCAAGAGGAAGATATATCAGCTACTGGACTTTGTAGACCTTAAACCCTACGCTAACAAACTTGTAAGGTACTTCTCAGGGGGCATGCGGAGAAGGCTTGAAATTGCCCGTTCACTACTCCACGAGCCCGATATATTATTCCTGGATGAGCCCACCATAGGCTTGGATCCCCAGACACGCGTCAAGATATGGGACTATATAATGGCGATTAAGAAGGAACACGGAATGACCATATTCCTTACAACGCACTACATGGACGAGGCTGACCAGCTCTGCGAGCGTATAGCTATAATGGATCACGGGCAGATAAAGGCTCAAGGCACACCTGAACAGCTAAAGTCATTGCTTGGAAACGAGATCGTCTACGTGAAGCTTGACGGAAACACAACTTCTCCCCCGTGCATCGAGTCCGACTACGTGGAGAGCTGTAAACAGGTCTCAAGGGACACCCTGCAGCTAGTCGTCAAGAACGCAGCCACAGCAATGCCAAGGATATTCGAGGCCGCTTCAAGTAAGGGGCTAAAAATAATAGAGGTGTCTTATAGGCGCCCCACGCTAAACGAGGTGTTCATCTACCTGACAGGCCGCGAGCTGCGGGACTCCCTCGAGGAAGGCGGCTTTAGGCCTCCTCATAGGAGGTGGTGACACATGAACGGGATAATCCCTATGGTATACAGGCAGATCAAGAGGTTTGTAAACGCTCGCTCAAGGCTTGTCATGACAATAGTGCAGCCGATTCTCTGGCTCGTCTTCTTCGGGCTAGGGATGAGCCGGGCATTCAGCTTTCCCGGCGCGTCTGTAATGTTCGGGGGGTTAAGCTACCTATCATTCCTTGCTTCAGGCATGGTCGCGATGACCATAATCGTGGGCTCTTTCATGAGCGGCGTCTCGGTAATATGGGATAAACAGTTCGGCTTTCTCAAGGAGACTCTAGTGGCTCCTGCCCCCAGAGCACAGATTATTCTTGGAAGGGCGCTCGGAGATGCGCTTGTCATAAACCTTCAAGCCATGATTATCCTAGCACTCGTCTACCTGATAGCGCCTGGCCTCAGGATTGAGGGGGTAGTCCCTGTGGTACTATATGGGATAGTGCTATCCCTTGGCTTCGCCTCTCTAGGTATAGCCTTGTCGGTGAGGCTTTCAAGCATGGAGGGCTTCCAGATGATAGTAAACCTCATCACGCAACCGCTCCTCTTCATGAGTGGGATCTTCTTCCCCCTATCAACGATGCCTGACTGGATGAGGATAATAGCCTACTTAAACCCTGCAACCTATGCCGTCGACGGGATGAGGTACTGGCTTACAGGAGTGTCGGCGTTCAACCCGATGGAGGATGTGGCGCTGCTTCTCGTACTAACAGCCGTCTTACTCTTCCTAGGCGTTAGGTCTTTCGAAAAGGCAACCATAGAGGATTAGTATTTTTCGGATCTAAATGACTCTTTTACCTAAGCCTGTACACAGATAGATTAGGCAATTTTGGGATTTATGATGGATTAAGATGGATCAAGCGATACACTACTGTTTTTAAAGTTTGTTAAGATAAGGAGACTATAGGTGCAGAACACTCGTTGATGTCGGGTAAAGCTAAGAAATTTTTTTATGTCGTCTTCTCCCACATTATCTTGCTATGAGCAAGGTTTCCGCATCTTCCCCCGAACTCGGGGAGGGCTTACAGTATCATATAAGGTGCAAGCCAGGAGACGTGGCGCCGTATGTTCTGCTTCCAGGTGACCCCGACAGAGTTCCATTGATTTCCAGCTTTTGGGATGATAAAAGGGAGATTGCTAGGCACAGAGAATATGTAACGCATACCGGGGTCTACAAGGGTGCCCCGATCTCCTCAACGTCGACAGGTATCGGGGGCCCTGCGGCCTCTATAGCTCTTGAAGAGCTACTACGCGTGGGCGCTAACACGTTTATACGTGTAGGCACCACGGGGGCACTTCAGAGAGAAATCAGGGTCGGTGATCTCATAATAGCAACGGGGGCCGTGAGACTCGACGGGGCGAGCGAGGAGTACGTTAGGATTGAGTATCCTGCATTGGCACACTACGAGGTGGTCTTGGCCCTAGTGGAGGCCGCAGAGCAGCTAGGCTTTCGCTACCATGTCGGCATCGTGGCTTCGACAGACACGTTCTATACGGGTCAGGCTAGGCCGGGCTTCAAGGGGTACATGCCAAGCTGGTCCAAGGAGATCATGAGCGATCTACAAGAGGCAGGGGTTTTGAGCTTTGAGATGGAGGCAGCCTCGATTTTCACTTTGGCCAGTATATATGGTGCCAGGGCCGGAGCCGTACTAGCGGTTCTCGCAAACCGTGTAACGGATGAGTTCGGGTTGGAGGCAGGCGTAAAGGAGGCTGTCCAGGTAGCCAACGAGGCTGTGAAAATACTCTATGAGTGGGATAGCCGAAAGGCTGCCAAAAATAAGAGAAACATCTACCCATCCCTACTTTTCGGGAAAACCTAGACTCCCGTCTTAAAGAAAAGCCATCCATCTTTGAATCTTAGAAGTATGTATCTTCCACGCAGCTTCGAGCCGTAGAGCCTTAACACCATTTTTTCTTTATCCATTTCGAGGAGCTCGTATTCCCCCTTGTCCCATATCTTCATCGTCCCCGCGCCATAGCCCTCCTTGATCTCCCCCTCGAAATCAAGCCATGAGAGATCATGGTCCTCCTGTTGAACCCCGTACCTCTTAACACCCGGCTCTATTGGAGGCGGCTTTCTAAAAGCCCAATCCTTGAGGACACCGTCCATCTCGATTCGCAGGTCATAGTGGAGGCCGGCCCTACGAGCCGCGTGCTCGTGGACTACAAACCGCGCCCTAGCCACGGGAATTACCTCATAAAAGCTCTATTTAAAGCCTAACACGGGACGGATCACGCAAATAAGAGAAGGTTTATTATCCCTGGGCAGGTTCAGTTACGAGAGCCTTGAGTAGACATGGAGCCTCCTTTCCTGGACGGCGAGACCCTGAAGGCTACTACGTCATACTAGCGAGGAAAGATGCTCTTGAGCTGATCCCAAAGGATTTAGAGGTTATCCCTACCGGTGATTATCTCATAGTCCGATCCAAGAGCAGGTCCCGCATCGTGGCATTTGCAAAGCTATTGAGGAGAAAGGGGCTACTCCTGGAGGGTTGAACAATTGCCTTTTGCTTTTTCCTTTCTTGGACAAGCGAGCATGCATAGGTACAGTGTTGTCTTAGACCCTTGAGAATTCCTTGAACAGCTCGCCCTTTACTTTCTCCACCGGGTATTTCTCCCCGTTGACCTGTAGTTTCTCGACAATGGCTTTTTCTAAGTCTACGCCAAGTTCATGCGAGAGCAATATGAGGTATATCGCTACATCTGCAATCTCATAGGCGATCTCCTTCCTCTTAGCCTCATCTCTAACAGCGGACAGTATCTCTTCGTCGGTCTTCCACTGAAAATGCTCGAGTAGTTCGCCAAGCTCTATAATGAGCGAGATTGCCAGGTTCTTTGGCGTATGATAAATTTTCCATTCTCTTTCATCCCTAAACCTGACTATCTGTGCCTCGAGATTCTTAAGGCTGCACACACAAAGCTTACGACTGGTTGGCTTAAAGGGGTGTCGGTTCAGAAAACATTAAATTCTCACGTGATATTAGGCTCTCCGTGCTCTGGAGTATCTTAGCGTTGACGGCTGCACTCTTCTTCGCATTGGCGGGTGTCCTATATAGGAAGGCAGTGGCCGGCACGAGCCTGCATCCTTTAATTGCAAGCGGTCTCAGGTCGGGACCAGCATTCCTAGTCATGCTCTTAGCGTTCCTTATCATGGGAGGCAGCCTTAAAAAGCCCCCCGAGTTTTATATCGTTGCACTGGCTTCATCTTTCTTCGCCTTCTTTGCTGGGGACTCCTTCTTCATTAAAGGGCTTTCGAGCGCACCTGTAGGCCTTGTCTACCCCGTGGCTTACACATTCCCATTATTCGTGGCTGTTTTCAACTTCCTCTTCACAGGTAGAAAACCCTCGATTATCGTCCTGGCCGCAGCAGTACTCATGGCTTTAGGGATTAAACTAGCATATAGCATGAATAACGGCTTCTCCTTCTCGGGTCTATTCTCGGGGCTAATGGCGAGCCTGAGCTGGGGCCTCGGCATATCGCTGGCATCTATAGCGCTTAGATATGCAACGCCTATAGAGCTGAACCTTATAAGGACGGGCATCCTGCTAAGCACAACCTCTCCACTGGTAATGAGAAACCTTGACGGTATTAGAAGGATCAACGTGAAGTGGCTGTTGCTGGGGGGCACACTTGGAATAGGCTTCGGTCCACTAGCACTTTTCTCAGCTATAAAACTCTCCGATCCGGTGGGCCCTTCGGTCATCTCCTCCTCAGCCCCAGTGCTTGCTGTTCTGTTAGCGGCACCCATCCTTGGTGAAAGAATTGAGAAGAGTACGCTTCTCGGCGCGACCCTTGTCGCCATAGCTACAGCAATAGCCTCTGTGTGGGGCTAGCCGTGAGAGGGGATTCTAACCCGCTCCTCAACCCAAACCCACCCGCTGTTATTCTCATTGAGGAAGCGCCAGAGAAGGGGTTGTTCAAGCTTAAAATGCTCCTTTACAAAAAAGAGGCCTTCTAATAACTCGACACGGTAGGCGTGAAACAAACCATAGATCTCGGGCAGGTATGCGGGATCAAGCTGTCCCATATAGATAGCTCTTCTCCCATCTATATACGATGTTCCACTCACGGGAAGAAGTGCGAGTGCTTTAGCCACCTTAGAAGCCTCACGACCCTTAAACATGAGGGTTACCCTTGGAGCCTTCGAGGCGTCCTTAACTTCATAAAACGTAGTGTATAGCCAGCCGGGAGCGAGGTGGAGCCTGTAGTGGTAACTTATAGTCTGATAGGATGGTATCGGGTGACCAAGCATGGACTCAAGCCTCTTCATTATCTCCCAAGCCCTTACGAAAGGACCGTAGATTAGCTTCCCAGTTAACAGCTCCAAGTCTATCTGATCCGGCATCCTGAGGGGCTTTGGCTTTTCAAACCTTGGAAGAATCTCCTCAACCAATTCCGGGAGCTGTATCAAACGGCTTGGAAGCAGATGCCTTAGAGCCTCAACGGGAACCCAATATGCCACTTCCCTTCCGTAATAAACCTCTCCCTCTCCAAGCTTACCCTTTAAATCCTCAAGGTACTTTGACACAAGATCCCTAGGAATATAACCTACAACCACCACGTATCCTCCACGATGCGATTCGAGTCTCTCAACAAGCATTGACCCATAGGGAAGGTAGCTCGGTAAGCGCTTAGCCTGAGACACGTAAACCACCCTTGCAAGCCCGAAGTACTCGTCATCGAAAACCGGAAGCAGACCCCCCTTCCTCGTAAACCCCTCTATAATTCTCTTAGCGGTTGAATGCGAGACCCCTGAAAGCCTTCCCAGTTCCCGCAGGCTCCTAGCCTTAAGGATAGAATAAAGCACTCTATCCTCGTCTACCCTTAAAGGCATTAGATGCAAGACGCCTTACACTCATTTAAATTCTGACTTGAACGGCTTGGGAAACCATTCGACGCAGTGCCCGGGAAGACCTGCCGCCTTTTCCCGATCAAGTAGATCAAATTTTTCTGGGAGCACCTTTACCCCCCTCAGGCCGCTCAGCCCCAGCAACCCCAACAGGCGCAACCCGCAGCTCCACCTCAAGCTGATAACACGCTATACATTGCCTCAGCTTTGATTCTAATAGTCCTAGTCGTGGCAGTTCTAGCTTTCACACGCCTACGCAAACCGAAAAAATAGTTTTTTCTCACCCTAGATTCCTTCATCTTTTTAACACCCCAGATCAATTAGGGTCGAATACTCTTTAACTCAAATAGTCTTAAGGAAAATAACTCTCCACGGCTCCCCCTTAAATAGAGATAATTGTTTTGAGAAGCAGAGTTGATAGGTGTCTACTCGAAGAGGAATTTTGCCGCGACCTTTTAGAGCAGTTTAAATAAGAGAACCTCTAAGTCTTGTTGTGTTTGCAAGGAAGCTAACCCTTACACTGCTAGTAATAATAACAGTATCCGTTTTCTCTCTAGCAGAGCCCACTGTTAGGCTGGCTTGGAAGACCTACTCTGTTAGAGGCGTTGCATACTCGACATGCATAGGGCAAAACTACCTATACATTGTCGGGTTCGAGGAGAAAGGATCCCAGCAAGTCACTAGGATCGAGGCGAGAAGGCTTAACGATGGAGCCCTAGTCATCAATACGACCCTTGGCCCTGGAGCACTCTACTCCTGCGCCTTCTCAAGGGGGACGCTTTACGTGGCAGGCAAGACCGAGAGCGAGGAATGGCTCATAGCCACGCTTAACGAAAACCTCGCGCAGCCGCGGATAGTCAAGAGTGTTAAAGGTTTTGCATCCTCCATAGTGGTCTCAGACGGTTTTCTCTACGTTACTGGCGTCGACTATAACAAGGCTTCTGTACGCGTAGAGAAAAGGAGTATAGAGAGCTTCTCTCTCATAGGTGCTTATGAGGCGCTAGCCCCTAACACCTACGCTTTCGCCTCTACAATAGTAAACGACGCGGTATGGTTGACGGGTACAGCCTACACGCCAACAGGCTTTATCTGGAGGATCCAAGCCTTAGCACCAAACCTCACCTCAATCCTAACGCTTAGACCACAGGTTGAGGGCATCTCGTATTCAATAACTGCGTCAAGGGAAGGCTTAATATACGTCACGGGGCCGAACGGAACCATAAGCCTTGACCCCCAAGGTATAATCGTTTCAAAGTCCACGCTAGGTGGTTTCAGGGTAGCGGAACTAAGCGGCGTACTCGTTATACTCAGCGGCAAAGACACAACGAAGGCATTAGTCTTGAATGCCTCTGATCTTACCATTATCTCAAGCATAGAGCTGTCGAAGAATCCCATTGTGCCCTCATTCGGGAGCACCGCAACCTCAAGTGATAAAGTATTCCTTGCCAGCGCCGAGAAGATCGGAAACAGCTCCACGTGGTCCATATACGCTCTGAGCATATTGGTACCTTCTCGCATCACGAATAGTACTCAGTCGAACACACAGACGAAACCCGCACAGAACTCTACCTCAACTACAAATCCCACAGTCTCAATCCAGCCCACGCCCATACTAGACTACATAACACCCCTCCTCATGATTCTAGTACTCGTACTTGGAGTCGTAATGGTCAGGCGTAAAAGAAAGCATCGTGCCCAACGCGCTTAAACACAACCTCTATAAGGAGATGAATATGTGAGGAGATACTTTGTTTAGTTCTCTGAGTAGAACGCCTTCGAGGGAAGTTCGCTTTACAGCTTAGTAATGATATATTAGAATTCTGATATAAGCAAGATTTAAATTAACAAATCTCTATATATAATGTTATGAAAATATCAAGACGGAGCTTCATAGCTCTGGCCACTACGCTGAGCGCAGCGTCCCTCATAAAAATACCATGGAAACCAAGCGAGAAACAGGCTTCGAGTAGGACTGAAGGCAAGATTCCAATAATGTGTAATATGTGCGGGGCTGGTTGCGGTGTGTATCTCGTCAACCGCAACGGCAAGATGTACGTTGAGCCCAACCTGGAGCATCCTCAGCCGGGACTATGCGCCCGCTCCGCGGCTGCCCTGCAACTCTGGAACCACCCACTTCGTCTTAAGAAGCCCCTGAAAAGAATGGGTGAGCGAGGGGAGGGGAAGCTTCAAGAGATAGACTGGGAAACAGCCCTAAACGAGATATCTTCAAAGCTCAAGGAGATAATATCAAAATATGGGCCTGAATCTGTAGTCTTCACATACCACGACTTCTATGCCTGGCATATGCCGTTGATAGCTTTCACTCTTGGTACGCCCAACCATGTACAGCACGCCTCTTGCTGCCACAACGCTAGCACGTATGCTAGAACCTTGGTTCTAGGGGCGGGTGGGCCTCCCACGGTCGACCCAGACTACGAGAGGGCCCGATACGTAATCTTTGTGGGGAGAGTTCTAAACGCTGCCATGGGCATGGTTCAAAGGCTAAACAAGGCTCGAGAGGCTGGCGTAAAACTAGTCTATGTCGACCCTAGGATGGGTAATGCCGCGATGGCTGATGGTGAATGGGTTCCAATAATACCCGGTACGGACGCCGCCTTCCTTCTAGCCATGATTAACGTCATCCTTTCCGAGAAGCTATACGACGAGTCCTTTATTAAGAAGTACACGAACGCGACATTTTTGATTAAGCCTGACGGGACACCGTTAACGGAGAAGGATCTTGGGCGTGAGGGCACGGATTATCTGGTCTACGATATTGACGCCAAGGATTTCGTGAGCTATAGGAAAGCGAAAAATCCCGCGCTTGAATGGGAGGGTGATGCCTCGGGTATAAGGGTGAAGACAGCGTTCCTCCTCCTCAAGGATAGGGCTGCCCTTTACAAGCCCGAGGACGCGGAGAAAATCTGCGGAGTGCCAGCCGAGACTATAAAGAGGATTGCGAGAGAGTTCGCAAATGCTAAAGGAGTTATAGAGGACGGATGGTGGTCCTCTAAGAATGCAAATGACTCAGACGCTTTCCGCGCAGCTTTAACCCTCAACGCTCTGGTGGGAAGCGTCGAGACACCAGGAGGTCTCTACGTGAAGCTAGGAAGCAAGTTCCCCGCCTCTGCTACTGCTGCTACAGACAAGGTCACCACGATCACTGGTGGTACCTTACCACCAATAACGGCTAAGCGAATCGACACACAGAAGTATCCTGCCGTACCCCACGTGTTTGACGCCGTGCTAGACGCTATCCTCGAGGGTAAACCCTACCCTGTAAAGGCATTATTCATCGTCGGCACAGAGCCTTTCACTAGGGACGTCAACACTGAGAAGCTAAAGAAGGCCCTAAAGGCACTTGACCTCGTTGTTGTTATAGATGTTGTTCCCAACGACAGTGTAGATTGGGCGGATTACGTTCTACCCGATAACATCTTCCTAGAGAGGGAAGAGTTGGCCGAGGTAAAGTGGACCCCTCACGCAGCCATACAACTCTCCCATAAAGCGCTAGACCCGCCACAAGGCGTTGACGCTAGGAACGGTTTCTGGGCCATGATGGAGATTGTCAGGAGAACTGTTCCAGAGAGAGCCAAGGCTATAGGCTATACAGAGGAGTACGCAGATTATCATAGGTTTGAGGAGTTCGAGGACTACGTTAAGAAGAAGATACTTGAAAGTCTCTCCAAGGCATGGAATGTTCCCTCTGGCGATATCGAAAAAGCTCTAAACGAGAAAGGCTTCTACATATTTAAGTTATGGGTTCCCAAGCCTGGTCCTGGGACGCTACCAACAAAGAGCGGTTTGATTGAGATTTACAGTTTAAAGGCTCTCGACTACGGTGATGATCCTCTTCCAAAATGGAAGACCCCCAAGTATACGCTACCATCCAAGCCAGACGAGTTCTACCTCGTTAACGGGAGAGACCAGTATGTATCTGCACACGCGGCATGGACGTGGTCTGTCTCAAGCCTAGTCGATAGGAGGGTTTGGATGAACCCCAAAGACGCCGGGCGTCTCGGCATAAAGGATGGCGACATTGTAGAGCTTGAAGGTCTCGACAACGGCTTCAAGGCGCGTGCAAGGGTGAAAGTGACGAACAGGGTTCGAGAGGGTGTACTTTTCGTATACAACAGGGTCGGTGGCAGGTTTTCGAAACTCATCAGCGGCCAATACCAGGTGCTAAGAGAAGGCATAAACCCGAACATGTTCACGCTGAGCTGGCTCGAGCCCCTCAACGGCTCCACAGGTCTAAACTCTACAGTAAGAGTTAGAAGGGTGGGAGCATGAGGCTTGCACACCTCTGGGATCAAAGCAGATGCATAAGTTGCGGGGCATGCATCGCCGCCTGCAATGCAGCTAATTACGCCTCTACGGACGCCCCGAACCCCACCTGGGGCGGAGCCCAGACAAACATAAGGAGGATAACATTTGACCTTGATCTTAAGCCCTACATCTTGCTCCTACAGTGCCAGCACTGTGAGGATGCTCCCTGCGTACACGTGTGTCCAACCGGGGCGAGCTATGTTGACAAGGATGGACTCGTCAAGATAAACCCGAACCTATGCATAGGTTGCAAGTACTGCATGACGGCATGCCCTTACGGCGCACGATGGCTCCACCCCTCAACGGGTCTCCCTGCCAAATGCATGGGAGAGGAATGCCAGGATCGCCTCGCCCATGGTCTAATGCCCGTGTGCGTCACCGTGTGCCCAGCGGGAGCTAGGGCTTTCGGAGACCTAGACGACCCGAGCAGTGAAATCAACAAAAGGCTGGCGAAGTCGCGTGTGGTTCGCCTGCTTGAGTATAAAGGTACCAAGCCTAAGTTCTTCGTGGTGGTGGGAAGATGACATTCCAGGAGATTTGGTCCCCCTGGCTAATAGGTCCCTTCCTCTGGCTAGCGGGCATCGCCGGGATGGGAAGCGTAGCCTATGCCTTAATGAAGTTCAGCAAGGTGGAGGAGAAGCTTAGGGAGCTCTCGTTCGTCATCTTCGCATCTGTCGTGCTCGGGCTATTCTTCGTTGTCGCAGACCTCTCAAGACCTTTAAACGTGCCCTTCGCTATTATTTCTTCGCTGTCTCAAGGCGTCTTTATAGCCAAGCTTGCGCAATCCTGGATGACCATCGGAATAACACTTCTCTCACTGTTACTTCTAATGACGTTTGCCCTCGTTCTAAGACATACAGTCGCCGAGGGCCTTTCAAGAATAACTGATCGACCCTGGTACCTAACCCTCCTAGCCATTATAGGTTTCCTAGTAACAATCTATAGCGGTTTCCTCATATCAAGCGCTTCTGGCGTGCCTTTCTGGAATACAGGCTTAATCCCGTTGCTATGGATAATCAGCGCGTCAATATGCGCTATAGCGGTTCTAAAGATCATGACGAGGGGTGAGGAGATAGCTCACCTATTAACTAGGGCTGGACTAAGCCTAGACGTGGCCGAGTTAGTAGCGGTTTTCGCACTTGTTGCCAGCCCGTTGTACGCTGGTCCTGAAGCTGCACGTGAAAGTGCCCAAGCGCTCGTCAGTGGAGAGCTAGCAATCTATTTCTGGCTCGGCGTAGTTATCGTTGGAATCATCGTCCCAATCGCCCTCGGCCTCCAGCTACTGAGAAGAGAGGATAGGCGTTTAGGCTTAGCAGCTGCGCTTTGCGCGCTCCTCGGGGCACTTATTCTCAGAGCCCTTGTAGTTCAAGCCGGGGTCTTCTCCACCATAGGACTTTAAAAAAGTGTATTTTTTTACCTAACGCATTTTTGCCTTATAGGAGTACTAGCCTTTATCCGGGCAATGTGTTAAAAATATAATAGTACGTGGCTAAGATACATGATTTCTATGTCGGAGCCCTTTACTGGTGTCTCGGGACTTATAGTTGAACCGGGTAAGAACATCTCGCTAGTCCTAGCCGTACTGGATAAGCAGAAGCCTTTATGTGATTTCCTCAAACATGCGGCAAGCTGTAGTGAAGACAAAGGATTAACTCTTCTAGACCTTTGGACGACGCGAGGAGAATTCCTCACAACCGTCCTCATCGCTCTAACAGTACAGTCCCCAGAAACTCTGAAATCCTTCACGGATTGTCTCTCAAAAAACGAGGCAGTAAAAGCAACCAGTTTCTCCACCAGCAGGTGGATTGGCCTTGCGGTCGAGAGCTGGGGATTCCCGGCACTACCCCACACAGGCAGAGTACTAGTTCTAGAGAAAGGGTTCCTCGAAGGCTTTCTCAGAGAGGGGTGGAGACTCCTTGGCCGCTCCCTTGGCTTAGCCTTATACCATTCGGCTTTCTCCTATGGACAAGAGATCGCCTCTAGGCTGAGGGCTCTGGGACTCGAGGGCAAAGACCTCTTGATCTTAGCATCCGAGGTTTTACGACACCTTGGATACGGGCGTGTATACTGGGAGGAATTCACGGACTCTAAGGCCATTATCGTCGTCCATGACAGCCTCGAGTGTAAATCCGCGTCGGGCGTGCCGGGCTACGAGTCCTCTATACTCAGGGGCATAGTGGCCGGCATCGCTGGGACAGTATGGCAAGTCGACAAAAGCAGAGTCGAGGCCCGGGAAACCGCCTGCATATCTAGAGGAGACCAAGCCTGCAGGATAGAAGTGTATCTTAAAACGATAAGCCGATGAGACAACCCCGAGACCTCATCACGATGTTCAGCCCGCTGAAGGCGTCGTCATCCGATCCAACGTTTTCCTGAATATATTTTCCTTATAAAAAGCTTTACTTCTAAGGGGCAGGCTCGAGACGGGAAAAGTTCACCCCAAATGTTTTATATCCACCTGGAGATATTCGAGTGTGAGAGAAATCCTCGACTTGATAGGAAATACTCCAATGGTGAGGCTGAGAAACATACCGGTTTTGCGTGAGCGCCAGGTTTACGTTAAACTTGAATACATGAATCCAACCGGGAGCCATAAGGACAGGATAGCCGTATACATGATAAAGGATGCCGTGGAACGAGGCCTTCTAAAGCCTGGGGGAACAATCGTAGAGGCCTCGAGTGGAAACACCGCGATCAGCGTAGCGTGGGCCTCTAGGCTCTTAGGCTACAAGGCGATAATAGTCGTAGAGGAGGACACATCGCCTTCAAAGGTGTCCATGATAAAGGCCCTAGGCGCGGAAGTCCACTTCGCACCCAAGGTTCCACGCAGCCACCCCGACCATATGTTCAATGTTGCCGAGAGGATTGCCCGCGAGAGGGGCGGAGTTTTCCTCGCACAGTACGCTAATGAGGCAAACGTTACAGCGCACTTCGAAACCACGGGCCCTGAGATATATCGCGAGCTAGGCGACAGAATAGGCTGCTTCGTTATGGGTGTTGGAACCGGTGGAAGCATGGCAGGTATCTCAAAGTACCTTAAAACAAAGTGCAGGAGAGGCCTTAAGGCAATCGCTGTTGTACCTCGCGGGTCTCCAGTATTGGGTCATCCCGGTAGAGGTGAAGAGATAGAGGGCCTCGCGGTCTCCGGGGTTCCTGAAATCTTCATAAGATATAGAGGTCTGGTGGATGAGGTTGTCGAGGTCGGCTTCAGCGAAGCCCTAGAGAATATGCTGAAACTGGTTCGTGAAGAGGGAATTCTAGCTGGTCTCTCAACCGGTGCCAACATAGCTGCGATACTTAAAGTTCTCGACGGTTGTGATGACGCGATAGTAACGCTCGCCGCTGACAGCTTCTTCCGTTATACACACCTAATAGGCGTCTAGAAAAATCTACGGGAAAAGGTCCGTGGTTACGGCATAAATCCTTTATAGATGGCTTCCTTTAAAAAATACGGTTTGAGAAATGGTTGAGGTAAAGGTTCTCAGCGTCGGGGAACCCCCGTCCCCTGAAGACCTGTCGAGGCTAGCGGACACCTTTGACGGCGTTATAGTTGTCGGGAAAGGGTATCCTTCTTCCTGGCACACAATAATACAGGCTGTGCGCAGGGCTGGCTCACGTTGGCACAGGATAGTATTCATAAACTCTGAAAGAGACGTTTATGCAAATGGTCTAAGCCTCGAAGACGTAATCGAAGCCTATAAGGCCTATTTCGAGGCTCTATCAGAATTCATACCAGTCGTCGTCTCAGACACGGGGAAAACCGTATCGAGGCGTGACCTGCTCAAATCAGGGCTGGGAGTATTCTTTGTATACACGGCTCTACCCGACGTAAAGCTGCAGGAGTGCTCCTCGCTTCGTGACTGTCGACTCTGCCTCTCCTCCTGCCCCTTCGACGCGATCAGCGGCAAGCCTCCTAAGGTCTCAGAGCGGTCATGCCTGGAGTGCGGTCTGTGCACCTCAGCTTGCCCCACAGGCCAGTTATTCACCCCTGTTTATGCCCCGGAGGCCGTCAGGAGGCTGTTCCGAGCGCTTGCCCAGATAGGGGCTACAAGGATAACGATAACGTGCCCACTTGCGAGGACACGGTTTTACAGTGAGCGGCATGAAGGTTCTCTTCCAGTTGAGCTCCAATGCATTGCATCGCTTCGCGTCCACGAGTTCCTCTACGCCAGGCAACTCGGATTAACCATAGACTACTATTGTCCCGACGATATAAGATCAGACTGCCCCAGACGCAAGGCTGCAGAAGATTACATAGCGATGATGAAGGAGCTAGACTCCATCATTAAACCAGTGGCTCAAGCAATCGTTGACGCCTCCACTCTGGGCGCTCTCTTAGAACCACTCGCACGCGAAGAAGACACGTGGGCAGACTTGGAAAGACTACCCCTCTTCCGCGTTGACGTAGACAAGGACAAGTGTACCTTGTGCGGGGCCTGCGCGAACTCTTGCCCTACACACGCTCTAACCCTCACCCGCGGTGACCAGTACAGTCTATCGTTTAACCACTCTTCCTGTATCGGCTGTAACACCTGCGTGAGAGTATGTCCCGAAGCTGCTTTAAGGCTTGCAAGGGCTGCGAACCCCCGTCTTCTCACCAGCAAGGAAGGTTTTATCGCCGCCCAGAGCCCGATTGCACGGTGCAGGTCCTGCGGCAAAGAGCTTGGCCCAGAGAGGATGATAAAGCGTTTAGAAGAGAAGTTGGCTCGGTCTGGTGCTCCACGCTCTGTACTCGAGTCTATTTGGCTTTGCCCTGAGTGCAAAGCGAAAGCATCAGAGGAAGAGTTTAAGCGTTTGTTAGGTGCTCTTTCATAAATACTGCATAGAATACCCCGTACGTGGAGCTCAGCGCCTCTATTTTACCATGTTCTCCTAGTAGGCTTGTCAGCTCGCTTACAGTAAGGAGCCTAGCCGGAAAGCCAAGCATCTTTTCGAATGCTCTCACTAATCTGCCTACCGGGCTCTCCCTGTCAAAGTCAAAGACATAGAGGCTGCCTCCCTCTTTCAAGACTCTTAGCGCTTCCCTCAAACCCTCGCTTGGACTATCCAGGTGGTGTAGAGAGTCGTGGAAAACCACTGCGTCAACTGAATCAGCTCGAACCGGTAGGAAGCAGGCGCTTGCGGCTACGTATTCAAGGCTGGGGATTGTCTTTTTCTTAGGGAAGTGTTGTGGGAGGACATCTAATATCAGTTGGATCTCGAATTTATCCTTAAGGTGTTCTGAGAGCCTGCCTCTAGCCCCGCCAACGTCAACCAGTATTCTCGCGGGCTTTATTTTCCCCGATGCCCAGGAGTAGTACCGGCTGGGGACCAAGCGGTAAAGTAGTATGAGAAATATGTCACCGAGTCGCATATTGTACTATTATTTCCCTTGAGTCTTATGGTTTGCGATGATATGAAAGATAAAATTTATATGTCATATACAATGAACATATTTGGATCTAGAAATGTTAGACAAGCTGAAGACCTTGGAGAAGAGCATCCTAGCCTTACTGGCCTTAGTGTTGCTCAGCTCGATCGGGAACGGTATAATAAACGTTCTAATACAACCCTACTTAAAGCACATAGGCTTGGACCCCCGCGAGGTTGGCCTCCTCCAATTCATATCATCTGTAGCGACTTCTCTCTCCCTCGTTCCTGCAGCGTACACCTCCGACAGGTATGGAAGGAAAAAGATAGCCATAGGCTCTCTAATCTTCTCCATACCAGGATTCATCTTGATACTCCTCCCGGCGGAACGCGTTGTGCTTTACGTTGGTTTCGCCCTCTTGGGAGTAGGAAATGCCATGACGGCGGTCACGCTTAACCCGCTACTGGCTGATGTCACTCCTCGCGAGAAGCTGGACCTAGTGGCATCCGCATCACAGATTATAGGACTCGTAGGCTCTCTGCTCGGCATGGCTCTCACATGGCTTCCCCAATTGGCCAACATTTCTCTCGGTGAGATAGCCGTGGCTTACAGGATGCTCATGGCCTTGGGGGGAGCAGTATCGGTATCTGGTTTTACCTTCCTATTACTTGTTCGCGACCCATATGGTGCCCCAAGAGGGTTTAAGCTTGGCTTCTCAAGGGAAACGCTTCTCTTAACGTCACTCTCCGCACTTACGGCGCTGGGTGCAGGGGCTTCAATCTGGATGATTAACTACTACTTTATGTCTAAGTTCCTGGTGGAGGCAGGGGAGCTCGGGACGAGGATGATGGCAGAGACTCTTCTGATGATACCTTCAACGTCACTGGCACCACTCGTATCCGAGAAGCTAGGGACGCTCAGGGCTGTAGTCTTGCTACAGTCTGCCTCTATACCTTTCATAATAGCGACTGCATTTTCCCCGGATTATCTCGTAGCGGCTACAGTGTTTACCCTTAGGAGCGTTTTAATGAACGCGGCGAACCCCCTTATGTGGTCGCTCACTATGAGGATCATAGGAGAGGAGGAGCGCTCCAGGTATACGATGCTTAACATGCTTGGATGGCAGCTTGCTGGAGGTGTAGGAGCGGCTATAGGCGGATGGCTCATGAGCATCAACTTGGACTATCCTCTCTTCTTCACATCCCTGATATACTTGACTCAGACTATCCTCCTATACCTCATCCTGCACAGAAAGACGCAGGTATAAACTGGAAGCCTAGCGCCTTAAACAAGCCGTTTATCGACGCTTGACGAGGTAAACACTTAAGGAAATACAGGCTTCTCGCTTTCAACAGATTCAAAAGAAGAAGCCCATCTTGCATGCTTAACGTTCCTCCAGAGAAGGGGTCTAAGATACTTGGTCTCCTCCGGGACCATGATTAGCTCCCCAAACACAACTCTTACGCCCATGGATCTTAAAAACCTGTAGAAAGCAACTTTCTCCCGTGTAGTGAATTGGCTAACTATCAAGGCCTTCTTCTCGTCTACGATTGAAAACCAGTAGCCGAGAAGCGTGGTCACGGTCCTAGCCACAACGGGGCTACGCCACCCCTCGATAATGTAGACTTGGACGGGATTCTCAACGATGGGTTGAACCAGGTAAGCCCTATTTCCCTTCCAGAAGGGTTTTAAGTGTTTTCTGAAATGATATGCGAGGGTGGAGCTACTCAATTCGCGGAGAGTTTCGTCTAACCTTAACGCCTTTTTATAACATTCAGTTATCTTTTCAAAGGGTGAGTCCAGCTTAAAGGAGAGGACCGCCAGGTCAACGGCGTCCGGTCTTGTGTAGAACCCCTTGGGAGGTGTAGGAAGGGCGTAGTCCTCTTCCCTTGGCTCTCTTGGAGACGAGGAGGGATAGGAGGTAAAATCCCAGTAGTTGAGCTCTAAACCCTTTATAAGGTGTTCGTCTTGTAGCTCGAGCACCCTCTTTAGGGACGCAAATCCAACGCAAAGAGTGTTTCGGACGGGACCCTCCAGGCTGGCAATGAGGGTGGCGCCCAGCCAGGAGGGGCAATGACCATCTATAAGCAGAGCTACGGGGAGGATCCTGAGCTTTGGAAAGTCTATGAGAAAACGCATTTGGAGTATCGAGCTTAGCTCCCTGTAGGCTCTCCGTGCAATATGTGGTGGGAGCCCCGAGCCCCTTGAAAGTTGAGCTATGCTTTCAGCTGTCGAATAGGATGCTAGGAAAGACAGGTATTCCTCGCTTAGTTCAAAGGGCATGTATTCAGCTCCCCTTAAGGACTTGGCGGAGAGCGTCCTCGAGGCCTGACCTTATCATTGAGACTGCTAGGACAGCTAATAGCAGCGAGAATATTCTTGCAAGAACGAGGATGGTGTTCTTCCCAATCTTCTGGATGATGTGGTTGCTGCCGACGAGTATAAAGTATGCAATGATAGTGTTTAATGCAATTGAAAGCAGCGTGGGAAGCACACCGTACACCGTGCTGAGGTACATGACTACATATATGCTACCCGGCCCGGCTAGTAGTGGAGTAGCCATAGGGACTATCGCCACGTCCTCGCTCCTAAGTGTCTCAGCCTCTACACGGCCGATCAGCCCCTCGAGAGAAATTAAGAGTAATAAAAGCCCCCCTGCTATCTTGAAGTCCATAAACGTCACGTTGTAGTATTGGAAGAAAGAGTATCCGAAGAGGGCGAAGAAGATTAGCAGCGCGGAGGCCACAATTATGGATTCCGCAAATACCTTTTTCCTACTACTCTCTTCCATGTTGGAGGTGAGGGAGTAGAATATGGGAATGTTTCCAATTGAGTCGAGGACAATAAACAGCATGATGAAAGAGTCCCAAAACGACCGCATAAGCTATGATACGTGTCCTGCTTTATTAAAATATGTTTAACATAGCTACGAGCGATACCCGAGGAGGCGACTAAACATCTCTTACTTTCAGCCTACTAAACTAATCCTTTTTAACTAGGATCGTGAGTTTTAGTTTAGGAATGAGGACAGGAATCGCAGAACTCCCACTTCACACGGGGAAGGTTCCTCCCTGGCTCCTTTCCAGGATGCATAAACTGGCCCGCATAGTAGTCGAACTAATAATAGACGAGTACGGGCCAAAAGGGCTCCTTGAGAGGATATCCGACCCGGTATATTTTCAGGCTATCAACAACTTGATAGGCATGGACTGGGACTCCTCGGGGTCCACGACTGTTACAACCGCGATCCTAAAAAGCGTTCTCGACGAAGCTGACCTAGGCGTAAAGGTTGCCGGAGGGAAAGGTGAAAAGAGCCGAGAAACTCCTCAAGAACTCGAGAAGATAGCCGTCCACTTCGGGTTAGACCCCGAGAAATATACTCGCACCTCTTACCTAGTAGCCAAGGTCGACAGTGCCGCGGTTCAGGCAGGATACCAGCTTTATCATCATGCGTTTTTCCTGGCCGAAGACGGGTCCTGGGCTGTTGTTCAACAAGCAATGAAGCCTTCTGAAAGAGTAGCGAGGCGGATGCACTGGTACTCTGGGAAGGTAACAGACCCTGTCTCCGAGCCATACTCCGGTGTAGCGGGCGTCAAAGAGGAATTTGTCTTGAACACGGTAGCATTAGAGGCATCAGGTTTCAGGAGGCTTGCTGTCGACCTAGTACAAGAGCCGCCTTCAAGGATTGAAAGCTATTTGAGGCAAGCTGAGGCTATCCTCAGGGGGTACCAGCCAATCTTGCTATATAGACCGTACGAGCCTGTTACCCTCAGGAACACTCTTAAACGCTACGCTAAACTAGGATTCCCTAGGGCTGAGAGACTAGGGCTCGAGGCTGCCAGGCAGGCAGGAGTAGACAGTTATTCGGATTTACTAGCGGTTAGAGGTGTTGGCCCATCTACTATAAGGGCTTTGGCCCTCGTAGCGGAGCTCGTCTACGAGACTCCTCCCTCGTGGCGAGACCCCCTGACTCATCCCGTTGATCCCTTCAAGTTCGCCTACGCTGTTGGAGGTAAAGACGGGGTTCCCTTCCCAGTTGATAAGAAGACTTATGACGAATTAGTCTCGATTCTAAACGCTCTTTTAGACCGGAAAATCTACACGAAGAGGGTTCTAAAACAGATTGCCATTTTAACCCGGAACTGGAACCCTCCCCCGGAAGAAAAGAGGCCCACCTAGAATGAGGCCCCCAAACTCCCTCCACGCGACAAGTCTAGGAGCTAAACGCAAGGCTTATACATTTTATTCTCGTAAAAACTTCTGACCTTAATGGCGGATGAGAGGAGTAAAGCGTATAGGGTTATTCTGTCCTTCGGGCTTGTAAGCCTCCTCGGAGACATAGTCTACGAGGGCTCCAGGGGGACAATACCCGAGTACATGAAGTTTCTGGGAGCCTCTGCAGCCGTTGTAGGCACAGTCATGGGTTTAGGGGAGCTTATCTCGTATTTCTCAAGGCTGGTCGGGGGCTATCTGGCAGACAAGACTAAGAGCTATTGGATCCTAGTATTCCTCGGCTACGGCCTCATAATCGCTATACCCTTGATTCCCCTAAGCGAGATCCTAGGCCTAGGATGGACTTTAGCTGCAGTCCTCGTAGTTCTTGAACGATTCGGAAAGGGGGTCAGGACACCATCCCGTGATACAATCATCTCGTTCGCCTCCAAGAGCATCGGGAGCGGCAAAGGCTTCGGCCTCCACGAACTAATGGATCAGATAGGCGCCACCTCGGGCCCCCTCCTATTCGCTTTACTTTTAGCGGTTACAAGGAGTTACCGCGACGCTTTCCTATACTCTATAATCCCATACGTCCTACTAATGCTCACACTCGCAACCGTGCGTGCAAAGACTAAGCTACCGGCCGAGATGACATCCAGCTTCGCAACTAAGGACGCTAACAGAAAAGTATTAAACAGGAGAACCCTGGCCTACATTACCGCCGTAGGCATTAACGCTTTAGGCTTGTTTCCAGCATCCCTCATACTTTACCTGGCGGCTGAGACACCAGAAGTCCAAGCAATGGGTGCATGGCTTCCACCAGTATTATACGCCACGATACAGCTTGTAGACGCCTTTTTCGCCGTAGCTTTTGGCCTGCTCTATGACAGCTACAAGCTCTGGGTCCTCCTATTTCCCTTCACGCTCTCCATAATCATTCCCTTCCTCTCACTCCAGAAGAGCTTCCTGTTCATCGTGGCTTCTGCCGTGATCTACGGTGTCGTGTTAGGCTCGCAAGAATCTGTGTACAGGGCGGCCGTAGGGGATTTAACAGAACCATCGGTGCGCGCCACAGCATACGGCGTCTTTAGCACAGCGGTCGGTTTGGGAGCGCTCGGAGCAGGAATCATCTACGGGCTAATAATAGACCTTAACCTACCCATATACGCTGCAGCCGCATATGTCCTGGCAACGCAAGCTGCGTGTCTATCACTCCTACTCTACGTTATCAAGAGCAAGCAAGGGTAACTTTTTTAGAGTAAAGAGTTATGCAACTTACATGGAAAAACACACGGAATTTTCTCTCGAGACTGAAGACATCGCAAGGCGCCTCGTTCGAGAATCAGGACTAAACGAGGGTTTGCGCAATCTAGCCAGACACCTCTATCCCGAGCTCTCATCACCTTTTGAAAACGTAGAAAAAATACTGTGTATTCAGCCCCACCCCGACGACTGTGAGCTCGGGGCTGGAGGCACAATAGCGGACTTGACCTCGAAGGGCGTAGAAGTCGTATACCTCACTCTGACGGACGGCTCGATGGGTACATCCGATCCCGGTCTGAATCCACGGGTGCTGGCAGAGGTACGGAAGCATGAACAAGAGGAGGCGGCCCGGGTGCTCGGCGTCTCAAAAATAATCCCACTTGATTACAAGGACACAGAGCTCCCCTATACGCTCGATGCGCGGAACAGGATAATAAGCGTTGTAAGAATGGAGCACCCTGACATCGTCCTGGCACCCGACCCGTGGCTGATGTATGAGATACATCCCGACCACAGGGTAGCCGGCCTACTAGCCTCTGATGCAGTAATGTTCTCATCCCTCCCACACGTCGTGCCCGAACATAAGCCTCACATCGTCGCCGCAATATTATACTACTACACCGCGAAACCAAACTACTTTCACGACATCACGGCTACGCTTGAAAGAAAACTCCAGGCTCTCTCGAAGCATAAGAGCCAGTTCGAGCCCATATGGCCAATTCTCGAAGAGCAGGTGAAGACCCTCGCTGCAGCTTATGGCCAGGCTTCAGGGAGAAAATACGCGGAAGCCTTCAGGGTAATCCCGCTCTCTGTTAGTCATGCGACGCCGCTCTCGGAGCTAGTCTAGCAACCTGCTTTAACAATTTAAGCAGGTCGGAGTCTTATAAGCGGTGAACACGTATCAGGTTAGCTATCCTTGGTTGCGGAGCGGTCGGCTCCGTGGTCGCAAGGCTAGCACTCAAACACCGGGTTGCAGATGAGGTAACCTGTTTCGACAGGAATCTTGAGAGGGCGAGAATGTTCCTAGACTTCGAAGACTCCCACGATATACCTGTTGAAGAAGCTGATGCGATTAACAGCGAGATGCTTTCCTCTAAGCTATCAGGCTATGACTTCGTTGTAAACACGCTGCCAACCTTTGTAAGGATAAATGAGAGGGAAAAACTCCTCAATCCCATCGTCATGCAGGCCAGCTTGAAGGCAGGGGTACCCTACATGGACTTAGCGTGCTACGGGGGCAGACGCAGGACTGCAGAACAACTTGCACTCTCCGCGGCTTTCAGGAGAGAACACAACCTTGCAATAATCAACGCTGGCGCGTCTCCAGGCCTCACAAACCTCCTTGCTCGCGAGGCATACGAGGACCTAGACAAGGTGTTCTCGATAAAAGTGATGTCCCTTGAGGATCAGAAAGGTCCGTCCTTCTTGATATCGTGGTCTCGAGAAGAAATGCTCAACGTCGCTACCCCTGTTCTCGTGTATAGGAACAGGAGATACGCCTTCATAGAGCCCTTCTCGGAGTCCATCGAGTGCAACTTTCCAGCCCCCGAAGGCTCAGTTCGTTGTTACCCTGTGTCTAACGATGAGAGCTACACAATTCCCGTTTACCTCCGTACGCAGGACTTTGACTACTATGCTGGGGGGAGCGATATAGAAATTCTCCGGGCACTTTACAGGCTTGGAGTCCTCGAGGAGAAAACCCTTATTGTAAGGGGAAAGAGGGTGTCACTTAGGAGCCTGCTGTACCAGATCCTCAAGGAGCCCTCATCTCCTCGAAGCTATCTATCAGCAATCGAGGAGGGAGAGTTGGAGGACGCCTTCTTCGCGGTAGGAGTTGTTGCTATCGGCGAGATATCTGGTGAGAAGGGGCTCTCCAGTAGGAGTGTGTTCTTTCCAAGCCAGAGGAGGGTGAACAACCTTCTTCCCGGTGCCACTTATATAACCTATCCCACGGCGCTCGTAGTGATAGCCCTGCTTCAGAGCTTGAAGGGTCGCAATTTGCACGGTGTTTTCCCATTGGAGGCTCTCCCAGGAGTAGTAAGGAGAAATATCCTCGAAACTCTCGAGGAACACAAGATATTTGTGAACAGGGAGTTCAAGGTTGAGGAGAAGTAACAAGTTTTTATACAGGCTTCGCGTATTATGACGGTGGCATATGTATGGTGGAGCTTGAGGTAAGTAATCTTTATGTGAAGGTTGAAGGAAGGGAGATAATCAGAGGTGTAAGCTTTCACGTAGGCGGGGGGAAGATCACTGTAATTGTAGGTCCCAACGGGAGCGGCAAGAGCTCGCTATTACTCAGTATTATGGGTCACCCAAGATACACAGTGACACAGGGCAAAATACTCTTAAACGGGGAGGATATCAGCAGCCTAAAACCACACGAGAGAGCAAGGAAAGGAATTTTCCTAGCATTTCAGAACCCACCTGAGCTTCCAGGTGTAAACATATTAAGCTTCCTCACCGAGGCAGCCTCGAAGTTGGGGCGTCCTTCGGATATAGGAGCAGTCTATGCTTCGCTTCAAGCAGTCGGATTGCCTAAAGAATACTCGGATCGCAACGTAAACGAAGGTTTTTCGGGTGGCGAGAAGAAACGCCTAGAACTAGCGCAAGCCTTCATGCTCGACCCTAGCGTGGTGATGCTTGATGAACCAGACTCTGGCCTAGACATTGAGGGTTTAAGGATGCTCTCTAGGCTTGTCCGAGACCTAGCCTCTCGTGGAAAAGCCGTCCTATTAGTTAGCCATAACCCGAAAACACTTGAGTACATAAGCCCTGATAAGGTACTTGTGTTGGTCTCTGGGCGTATAGCCCTTGAGGGTGGGATAGAAGTGGTAAGAAAGATAGAGTCTGAGGGATTCCCGGTGATAGCGGAATGAGCATCCCAGTTCCCATAGAGGAGTTAGCACTACCCCAATACGATATAAGCTCGATAACTTACAAGCCCCGCATCCAGCTCAAAGGAAGGATCTCAAGGAGCACAATCGAAGAGCTCTCAAGGTCCAAGCGAGAGCCAGAGTGGATGCTCAGGTTGAGGCTGCGTAGCCTGGAGCTTTTCGAAAAGCTGCCCACCCCGAACTGGCTCGTTGGGGTTGAGGAGCTGGATCTCGAGGAGCTTACCCATTACATTCAGCCCGACGTGGAACGTGTTTCAAGCTGGGACCAGCTCCCATCCGAGATAAGGAGGGTTTACGAGAAGCTTGGACTACCCGAGATTGAGGCGAGGGTCCTCTCGGGGCTAGCAGCCCAGTTTGAGAGCGAAAACATCTACTTGTCCTTTAAGAAGTTCCTGGAAGAGAAAGGCGTCATCCTCATGGATATGAGCGAGGCGGTCATAAAATACCCGGATCTAGTGAAAAAATACTTTATGAGGGTCTTCCCGCCCAGCGACCACAAGTTCGCGGCGCTACATGGCGCGGTCTGGAGCGGTGGTGTTTTCCTCTATGTGCCCCCTGGTGTGCGAGTCGAGGCGCCCATAGAGGCATTCTTCTTTGTAGCCAGCGAGCTAGAGGCACAGTTCGAGCACACGCTTATAGTGGCAGATGAAGGAAGCTTCATCCACTTCATCGAAGGCTGCGCAGCCCCGTTGTTCAAAAAGTACAGCTTTCACGACGGCATGGTTGAGATTTACGCGCATAGAAACTCGCACGTGAAGTTTACCACTGTGCAGAACTGGAGCAAGAACCTCATCAATTTCAACAATAAGAGAGCGATCCTAGAGGAAGGAGCTGTTGTAGAGTGGGCTGAGGGCAGCCTGGGAAGCAAGGTTAGTTATGTCTACCCCTCCGTGATACTCAAGGGCCGGGGCTCGAGGGCAAGCATTTATAACATAACCCTCGCTAAGGGTAAAACCTGGAAAGACAGCGGGGCCAAAGCTTATCATCTAGCCCCCGAGACGAGCAGCGAGGTTGTAAGTAAGAGTATTAGCGCACAGGGCGGAGTGGCAGTATACCGGGGTCTAGTAAAGATGGCTAGAGGTGCACGAAACTCTAAAGCAGCCGTGAAGTGTGACAGCCTCCTACTCGACACGGAGTCAAAGGCCTACACATACCCGAAAAACGAGATCGAGGAGGATGATGCTCTTGTAGTCCACGAGGCTACTACTGGTAGGCTAAGCGAGGACGCGCTCTTCTATGCTCAGTCGAGAGGCCTTACAGAGGACGAGGCTAGGCGTCTCCTCGTCATCGGATACGTCGGGGACATACTCAAAAACCTTCCATTCGAATACCAGGTAGTATTCAGGAGGGTATTAGAGCTCGAGTTCGAGGAGCTAGGTGGCTACGGTTGAGCCTGAAGGAACTCAAAGCAATCCCCTACCAGCCCGTGGCAGACTCACCGGCGGTCCGTTACTATACTGACTGGAACGCCTTTGAACCATACTTAGAGAATCCCGCTCCTCCTGTTCAGCTCGGCTGGGACGACGACGCGCTTAGACTACTCAACCTTAAGCCTGACCTTATACTCAAGCCCACGCCCTTAAAAGATAAACCCGAGCTACCCGAAGCAAGCTCTAAACGTGTGCTAGCCTTCCATCTAAACACGCTTAACTCTCAGGTAAACGTGTTTCTCCGCGATACGTCATACACGATACTTGTCCCCAAGCCCCGTGAAGGAGTCCTTGCAGCTCACCTATCTGTAAGGGCTACGGGAAACTCAACCCTTAACGTCTTGCTACTTTCACCAGCTGATGCCGAAGGGCTTAACACGCTCTCGATAGACGTGGAAGTCGATACGGCCTCAACTCTCAGGCTAAACTACATTATACGCGACTCCTACAGGGCTCCAAGCGCAATATTCCAGCGAACCAGACTTGACAAGGATTCAAGGCTTGAGACATTCTTGATTGGCTCACGAGGTAGAATGACTCATATGGAGATGAACCAGCTCCTCGAAGGAGAGGCTTCCGCAGCTGAGACCGTGGCTCTACTCGCAGCCGGTAAATTTTCACGCATCACGCTTGAGACAAGCGCTGAAACAAGGGCTCCCAGAACAGAGATATCCATAAGAGGGCTGGGCTTCGCAAACGAGGGCTTCATAGCTCATAAGGGATTTGCACGGGCGCGTCGCGGAGCCATGGAATCAAGGCTCGAAGTGCGTTCGAGGCTAATTCCTCTTTCCCCCACATCCAGGGTTTACGCTGCCCCCGTGCTGGAGATAGAGTCGGATGAGCCCAGCTATGCTGCTCACTCAGTAGCTATGGGTCCTCTAGACCCTGAACACATATTCTATATTGAATCGAGGGGGTTTAATGAAGCAGAGGCAGTGAGGCTTCTCGTCAAGAGCATGTACGCATCACTGATAAGCCGGATGCGGGGTAGCAGCCTCTACCAGGACGCGCTGAGGCTTCTCCTGGAGGAGCTAGGCTTATAGTTGTTAGTCTTAAAATCCCTGAATCTATAAAGCCGGGCACTTTTCCTTAGAAAATGTATATTCGTTTTATATAATTCCAGTAATAGCTAAAACTTTAACCTAATAAATATAACGGAATCAACTTATATATAGTGATAATGCTAAATATGATCGTATGAGCCAACAACAAAAGAGTAAAGGCACAGCGCTCGCAGTTTACATAATTATAGGCATCATAATTGGAGCAGTTCTAGGTTATGCAGTAGCCTCTATGACAATGGTACCTTATTCCAAATACGCTGCACTTGAAACAGAGTTAGAGCAGTACAAGGCTGGCGCTGGAAAACCTGGAGCCCCCGAGTACACATTCTACTATGTCTCCCACGGCGGACCAGCTGATCCATGGTGGGCACCCGTGATCAAGGGCTCCCAGCTAGCTGGACAGATGCTGAACGTCAAGGTGGTGTATAGTGGTCCCGAGAAGTTTAGCATACAAGCACTCGTCGACCTCTTGAACAGCGCTATAGCCGCTAAACCCCAGGGCATAATCCTAACCATAACGGACTACAAGGCGTTAGACGAGCCGGCTAGGCGGGCTATAAGTCAAGGGATACCTATAATAGCGGTAAACGTCCCTGACCCGAGGCCCGCAAACCAGAGGATACCCTACCTCAGCTACGTGGGGCAGAACGAGTATGACGCTGGCTATTATCTAGCGAAGTACTTGATCGACAAGGGATACAAGCCCAAGCGCGTCGTTATAGGCATACACGAAGTGGGCCACGTGGGCCTCGAGACCAGGGCGAAAGGCATAACTGACGCTATAACCCAGGCGTACCCCGGTACACCTGTCGAGAAGCTCGACATCACTACTGACCCCACCAAGGCGGCAGAGGCGTTCAAAAACTACCTCACAAAGTACCCTGACACAGACGTCATCTTCACGCTCGGCCCACTGGGGGCACACCCCGCGCTCCAAGTCCTAAAGGAGATGAACCTCGTCGGAAAGGTCCACCTCCTTACAATCGATATCGACGACGTCATTCTCAAAGCCATCGAGAACGGAGAGCTTGAAGCCGCGGTAAGCCAACAGCCTTTCGCACAGGGCTTCCTACCGGTAGTCTTCATGTACCTCTACGTCAAGTACGGGATAATCCCGCCAGCACACGTTCCCACCGGCCCAACGGTTATAGACAAGACAAAGCTAGACACTGTCAGGAAGCAGATAGCTACAACTGGTGGTGCCTAAAAATAAAACAAAATTTAGATTTTTTCTCAGGTGATAATAATTGGCTACACAGACAGCTTCCAGTAGAAAGTCTCTCCTACTACTAATATCACAGCATCCGGAACTCGGCGTAATTGCAAGCTTCTCGATAATAGCACTGGCTTTCCTCGTCATATCCCCCGACAAGTTCCCAACACCCTCAACCCTTTACAGCATACTTACTCTTGCAGGCGAGCTTGGAGTCACCTCGATAGGAGTCGCGTTCCTCATGATAACAGGCGAGTTCAACCTCTCGGTAGGATCAGTCTACGCCCTCGTCCCGATGTTTGTCGTCCTTATGGTCGACGCTGGCATGGACATGCTTCTCGCAAGCGTGATAATGCTCAGCGTTGCCTTCGGGATAGGCGTGCTGACAGGCTATATAACTGTTAGGACAGGGATACCCAGCTTTATAACATCCCTGGGCATGATGATGTTTCTGCGAGGAATACTCCTAGCCATCACGGGAGGCTTCCCCGTTAGGCTGGAGGGGTCGCACTGGCTCACAGATGTATTGAACGGCGCCGTAGGCGTCGAAGGGCTGAGAACCAGCGCCGCCTGGCTACTCGCACTTACCCTGATCTTTCTAATAATACTCGACTACACCCCTTACGGGAACTGGACCTATGCTGTAGGCGCTAGCCCCGCTACGGCCCGCGAGCTAGGCGTAAAAGTCTGGCGGGTCAAGCTCGTAAACTTCGGGATCTCCTCGCTACTCGCCGGTCTAGCCGGGCTCATGGCTCTCTCAAGGTTCAAGATAGTAGACCCAACCCTAGGTCAAGGATTGGAGCTAGAGGCCATAACCAGCGCTGTGCTAGGAGGCTGCCTGCTCACAGGTGGGTACGGGAGTATCTTCGGCACATTCCTGGGAGCCCTACTCGTAGCCTTGACAAGAGTTGGCCTTGTGCTTGCAGGGGCCCCGGCCTACTGGTACAGCGCATTCATAGGTGTGATCCTGATAATAGCAACAATCATCAACACGTACGTCGTGAGAAAGTTCGTTACTTCAGGGTGATCTCCCATGGATAAGCTCCTCGAGATGAGAGGCATCGTGAAGAGGTTTGGCAGGGTGGAGGCACTTAGAGGCGTGGACTTCCATGTTAACCGTGCGGAAGTAGTGGGGCTCGTAGGGGACAACGGCGCTGGTAAGAGCACACTCGTCAAGACCATCGTCGGAGTATATCATCCAGATGAGGGCGAGATATACTGGGAGGGCAAGCCGACCATCTTCAGGGATCCCGGCGAGGCTAGAGCTGCGGGGATCGAGATAGTATACCAGCACCTCGCCCTTATAGACCTCTTGAGCATAAGCAGGAACATATTCCTTGGGAGGGAGCCTGTGAAAAGAATAGGACCTATAGCTTTCCTCGATAGACGTGCCATGGACGAGCAGTCATGGGAGATTATAAAGAGTATAGGCTTGAGAAGGCTGAGATCCCCGTCCGAGCGTGTCGCCAAGCTTAGTGGAGGGGAGAGGCAGTCAGTAGCCATAGGGAGGGCTATGCACTTTAAGGCGAAGCTCCTCATATTGGACGAGCCTACCGCTGCTCTCTCTGTACGTGAGACAAGAAAGGTGTTGGATCACGTCCTAGAAGTCAAGAACCAGGGTGTAAGTGTGATAATAATCTCCCACAACATATACCACGTCTACGAGGTCTCGGACAGGATAGTCGTCCTAGACCACGGTAGGAAAATTCTTGACGTTAGAAAAGAGGAGGTCACCCCGGAGGACGTGATTGAAGTAATAAGGAAGGGCGAACCCCTACAAAAAGCTGGATCCTAAAGCTGTGATGGTTCAAGCTCCAAACCACCTAAACTTTTTTACACCAAGAGCTAAATACATTTGATAAGCCTTGAAGGCCCTCATACTATATGGTCCCGGCGACCTACGATTAGAAGACGTAAAGGAGCCCGAGCCCCCAAGCGGCTGGGCCCTCGTAAAGACTGAAGCCGTGGGTATTTGCGGCACTGACAAGGCATTTTACAAGGGGACATACCCCCTTTTCAAGAAGCCCTTAATACCTGGACATGAGGTAGCGGGAAGGGTGGTAAGCGACGGGCCTCTCAAAGGCTCCCGGGTTGTGAGCGAGATAAACTTCTCCTGTGGAAAGTGTGAATACTGTAGGCGTGGGCTATACACTCATTGTCCATATAAGAAGACGCTAGGCATAGACTTCGACGGGGGTTTCGCTGAATACTTCGTAGCCCCACTAGAGGCATTGCACCGGATCGACGGGCTCTTAGACCCGGTTACCGCGACCGAGGTTGAGCCACTTGCAGCAGTACTAAACGCTTTCACGCAAGCCCCGCCTAAACCGACGGATAACGTCGCCGTAATTGGGACGGGTAACATCGCTCTTTTAACAGTACACGTTCTCCGATGGCTTGGCCTCGAGCCGGTAGTAGTTGCTAGAAGCGGGAGCTCCAAGGCACATTATTTCGCCGAGCAGGGCTTCAGAGTTCTCGTGGATGACGAGGTTTTCAGCTATATACGGGAGAAGACACCCGAGGGTTTAGGGTTCGACGTAGTAGTCGAGGCCAGTGGAAGCCCCGAGGCCTTAGACAAGGCTATAAGCCTCACGCGTCCAAGAGGCGTGATACACCTTAAGTCGACTCCTGGCTCACAGTTCAAGGTAGGCATGACCCTTGCCGTAGTAAAGGAGCTTAGAATAATCGGCACGAGATGTGGTACCTTTAGAGAGTTTCGGAGAGCCATAGAGCTTTTAAGCAAGGGGGTTGTCAAGCCAGCCATTACAAAGATCTTTGATGGATTAGATAACGCGGTAAAAGCTTTCGAGGCCTCTCTCCGGCCAGAGGAGTTTAAGGTGGTCGTGAGAAATACAAGCTGAGCCTTAGAGGGTTGTCGCCTGGATATAGACTAATTCTATTATATTGCAAAGGCTATGTTATGACGGCGTCCTCCAGGATATTCTTTATGCAACACCAATAGCATCCTTTTACTCGAATCTGAATTTCGCTGTTAAACTTACGTACCTCTATAACCTCATCGTGGAATCCCGCGTGAGCAATGAAGTCTCGCTTGAAAATGGGGTCGCATTTCTTCACAGGGCTCTGAACTCCCTTCCGGTATTTGTAATAAGGCGTCCAGTCCTCCAGTATCTTTCCCTTAAGAAAAT
>NZ_JBMFLX010000009.1:33588-38049 GCF_049970975.1 Infirmifilum sp.
TCCGGTATTTGTAATAAGGCGTCCAGTCCTCCAGTATCTTTCCCTTAAGAAAATCAAGCTTCTCAATCTCTCTGTCAAGCAAATGTGTCACAACCTTCGAGCCCTGGTATAGTTTCTTCAGGTTTTTAAGCTCTGTGAGGGTCACCACCTCGAGTTCCGACGTACTAATCAGGCTTTTTATGCCTGACAGGATTGCGTGGGTCTGGAGTAGTGCACGGAATCCTGGAGCAAACTTATTCTTGCTCTCGACAATGATCTCATTGCCATCTTCGAAAGGCTCTCTACCTTTACGCCACTCCTCTATGGATCTCTTTAGGAAGACTTCGATATCCTTTAAACTCCAGTTGGCCTTGGGAGCACAGGAGTCGCTTTGACCAGGGTTTATAGAACCCCCTGAGGCCGAAGCCGAAGCCCCCTCAGCTGCAAGAGCGGGCTTTGCGAGGAGTGCAAGCTGGACAATGGCTCCTAGCCTGTATGCTCCAATGAGTGGAAGGGACAGCTCTTCGATAAGGGATTTTATTGACTCATGATCGGGAAAGTTTCTTACGTCGTTAAGGGTTTGCTTCACCTTTTGCTTTTGAAAGCCTATATAGCGTGTGACCTCCCAGGGATAAACATTCTCCTCGAGTAAAAGGTTGTATGCTACATCTGGAGGATGGGCGTCTTGTGATTTTGGAGTACACGGGCTGCTCTCGTCTCTCTTTAGTTTTTCCTCTGTTTCTTTTTGGAGTATAGGGTAGGGATCCGCTTGGTATACCCTTATCTTTGTTCTCTGTATTCTCGATACGGAATAAAGTGCGGCAGCCTCTCTGAAGGAATCATACGTGAGGGTCGGCATATAATTAATACCGTGGCTGATGTCGAGTGTCAGCTCTAATGGACGGTCTTCTCTTATCGATTGCATGTATATCTCGTATAGTGCAAGGCTTCTAAAATCGTCCATGTCTGCCTTGAAAACGTATACTGCATCACCTTTATTCTTCCTAATCACTCCTGGCAAGACTTTAATCTCAAACTCATCAAGATGTGAGCAAACATATCTCTCCGCATAGCTCCTTGCTTTTTCGACAACGTCGTCGTAACTAGTGATCTTATCGGGGGCTTCAAGGGCCAGTGTATCAGAAACGATAAGGATCACTTTCTTGGGTTTTTCCACCTGGGAAAGGATTTCAAGCGTCGAGAAGCTTTTCACGCCCTCGCCGTTGCTTTTATAGTTTGCCAGTCTCCAATAGGCCGGGTTGCCCCATACGGCGAAAGCTATAACTTGAGAGGACATCCTGTTTGTATAATTTACAACTTATTTTTATTACTTGCTTATGGGCATTAGGCATCGTTTTCAAATATTCCATCTAAAAATGGCATTGTATCTCTTCAATCCTGCCTAGGTACAAACTTCACCGTCTTGATCTCGAAGGGCCTCAGCTCTATGAAAAACTCACCCACCCTATCGCGTAATAACTTATCATGTAGCTCCACAATGTCCGTCTCATATAAGTCTCCAACAACAGGGAGGCTCACAGAGCCCTTTGAACCCTTCCCGGATAAATCATACAGCCTTAATATTACTCCGTCGCCAGCCTCGGAGACCTTCAAAGCTTCAAGTAACAGATCCTTCACAGTCAACAGACTACCATTTGGTGGTAGGCTACCGTCTCCCGAATTTTTCACAGTTTTCTTTGCTCCGGCCAGGACCTCGTAGGCTCTCCTGTAGACGCTTCCCTCATGGTAGTTAGACTTGTGTGGGTAAAGATACACTCTAGTCTCAAGCATGCCCATGTCTGACCATGGGTTCGGCATCGAGGCAGCTTTAAGCAGGCTGACCCCAACCCTGCTCCCGTCAAAACTGTAGCCATGGCGATCAACAGATAGGATAGCTAGGCCCCTTGACCCGTCGCTCAGGTCGACCCAGTTCAGTGCCGGAACCTCGAACATGGCCTCCGTCCTCCTGTCTACAGCCCTTGTCGGCCTCTTTACGGCTCCGAAGGGCACGTGGCACACAGCCGTATCAGTCTCCACGCCGGTCTCAATCCATAGTTTGAGGAGACGTGACCTTTCAACCCAGTCGAAGACAAACTTTAACTCAGCGATTTCCAGGCCCGAATAGAGGCTCACCGTTATCCTGACAGTGGAACCATTGTACTTGAAGATGGAGGTCGCCGAGGCAACAGCAGGGCCACTCATAATTATTTTTGGCCCCTCTACCAGCTCGAGCCTATCAGGCGGCAGTCGGAGCGCTGACTTCTCGATGTCCCACGCGTCGAACACCCCCGGCTTATCCACGTGTACTAAAAGTTCACTCCGTTTAACAAAGCCAAACTCATCTCCTTTCCGCATCACTGACTCGACTAACCCCTCACGCCCTATAACCACTTCAAGGTACTCGTTTTCAAGAATCACTTTACCATCCTTATGGCTGGCTCTAGCCTCTCCTCTAACACTGGGCTTTAGAGAAGGGCTCAAACTGGTGTACCCTAGCGAGGGGATTCTTACAACGGCAATAGCCGTGCCTCCGAGTTCCTGGCACGCTAGAAGGTTTGGCGACTCGTATTTACAGCTGGGCAATTCTACCACGTATGCGGCTTCCCAGGGAAGCCTGTTGAAGACCACTATGCTTCCCGCGGGAGCCTGTATTTCCGAGGCAAGCAACTCGACGAGACTTGAGGAGAGATCACTGAGCCCCTGCAACGCATCCTCGAGCTCCCCATAGGCTTCCTCATAGGCTTCACGACACGATGAGCCCGGTAAAACGTCGTGGAACTGGTTTCGCAGTATGGTCTTCCAGTATGCCTGTGTACTTCCCGGGAGCCTCTTGCCCCTAAGGTAGGCTAACGCTGAGAGATAATCACTCCACATCGCCTCGTTTTCGGCCCTAGCTACAAGTTGCTTGACGCGTAGGTTGGTCGTATAGACTCCGCGGTGAAACTCGTTGTAGATTTCCCCCTCCCATACGGGAAGCTTACCCATAGATTTTGTGAGGGTTGAGATGTACTCCTCCTCTTTGGGCGCGACGACCAGCTCCGGGACGAGCTTGAGCTTCTCGAGTAGTTTAAGCCTTTCAAGCATGGTGAATGTAGGTCCTCCCCCGCCGTCGCCGAAGCCGTAAGCGTGAACCGCGACAGGAAAAACGTCTTTCTGCTTGTATTTGTCCCACAAGGCTTGAAGCTCCTCAACCCTCAAGACACCGTTATACGTCTGCACTAGAATATGAGTAGCAACCTCAGATCCGTCTAGACCTCTCCACACGAACGCGTGGTAGGGAAACTCGTTAGTATCGTTCCACATGACTTTATGCGTCACGAATACATCTACACCTGACTTCCTCAAGATTTGCGGGAGCTGTGCTGAGAACCCGAAGCTGTCGGGTAGCCAGCCGATCCTACACGTTCTACCAAACTTCTCCAGAAAGTATCTCTGACCGTAGAGGAACTGTCTTGCTAGAGACTCTCCCTGTAGAAGCTGCGTATCCGATTCAACCCACATCCCGCCGGCTGGGAGCCACAGACCCTGCTGGACAAGCCTCTTTATCTTGTTAAAAAGCAGTGGATCAATAGACTCAAGCCACTCATAGTTCTGAGCCCCGCTCTGGACAAAAGTGAACCTGTAGCCCATTTCTGCAAGCCTTACAACAGTGCTGAAAGTTCTCCTAACCTTCAACCTGGTCTCGCTGTAAGGCCAGAGCCAAGCCGTGTCGATATGCGCGTGTCCGAAAAGATATACTCGGCCAGTCCTAGCCGTGTCTGAGAGCAAGTCTCTCAACTCCTCTAGGACGTCTCCTACGGTTTTCTGCACCCGGGAGGGATCAGGCCTAGGCGTGTCCTCCAGAATCTTCTTGTAAACCCCTGGCCCGTACACTGATGCCACGTAGCCGTAGTCCCACCTCAGGCCTCTATACTCTGGGCTGCTCTCGTGGAGGGAGACACCGTAGAGCGTCCTGGCGAGAGCGTAGACTTGGAGCAGTGAGGGCGTAACGCTTATCCTCGCGGCTGCCCTGGTCAAGGCTTCACGTACAGTTTCTTGTTGCTTAGCGAGGCTCAAGAGGTCCATTACCGCTAGCACGGTATTGAATTCCTCCCACATCACGTTCGCGGCACACGCCCCGAGAAAGCCAAGGCTCCAGGGATTCTCGCCAAACAGTCTTCTTGGAGTAGCGGTAACCCTCAATGTATGCTCTCCCGGGTCTATAACCACGAGTTTGTGGTACTCGTCTATAGCCTGGTACAAGGATCCGTCCACGTAAAGCTCCCCGTTACCAGTCATGTCTAAACGTAGCAGCCACTTCCCCCCTCTACCAGGTAGATTAACACTGTTCTCAAATACCAGCCCAGCATACTTGTCGAGCGACTTGTAAAACGGCAACTGGACCCTGACGCCTTCATGAACCCATTCAGGGTAATCCTGGAAGTCCAGAAAAGTAGAGGCTAAGAGGTCGAATAAGCGACGCTCAATCTCGTTTAGAGTGAG
>NZ_JBMFLX010000010.1:0-35280 GCF_049970975.1 Infirmifilum sp.
GTGGTGGATAGGCGTCTATAGTGGCTGCAATAAAACAACGACTCCTGGCCCTCTCTAGTGTTGCGGTCACTATTTTTGCTTACGCGAACTTTTTTCCATCGATAATGGGTGAAAGCTATTTGTGGGTTATTCCGTTGCTAGCTAGTGTCGTTAATCCGGCCTCAGCGCTTCCGGCATTCCTCTTAGTGTTTTTTCTCGAACTCTACAGATCCAGTAAACTCTTTCTTCTCTTGGCCGTCCTCCCCTTTTTACTACTTTATCTCGTAAAAAACGTGCACGATTGGAGGAGTGCGCTTGCCCTCCTAATGTTTCCACCCATTGTTATTCTCTTTCCTTGGAGTATGGGAGTTGTATTAGGGCTCTTGTATTACTTGTCATCTAAGGAAAAGGTTCATGAGTCGTTTTTCTCGGCTGCTATTTTTCTCATCAACCTGACTGTTATGTCTTTACTTTTCGTTAGATCATCCATTTTTTGGAGCCCGCCTTTGGTTTTCCCCGGCGGGTTCCCTAGGAGCAGCAGGGGGGAAATCGTAGATGCGGTTTCATTTTATTCTAGCCTTGTTAACCTCTTCTGGTCCAACATAGTATTCTTGGTGGAGTTCTTTGTATTTGTTCTGAGTATGATAGTGTCCTCTTTGTCGGAGGAGCCTAGACTCATAAAAATTGTGATGCCACAACTTTTACTGATACTAATACCCATCCTCGCAAATGTAAGTATTACCCAGCGTGATCTTCTCGCTATTCTAGCCTCCCTCAGTACAACGACCTCGGCATACTATCTTGACAGGATAAGCTTTAAAATTCCTTCTTTATTTTTTAAACTAAAAAGAGGCTTTCTCAGAGAAAACAGAAGTAGGCGCGAACTAGATGACTTACAGATAATATTCTCTGATTTGAACGAAATAATTTCTCAGATTATCCTCTTATGCAATGAGTCGAATCCAAATAAGAAGATAGTAATACTGGGTTTAACATATGACGAGGAAGAGTCGTTCCTCCGATATTTAATGCTAGGAAGAAAGTGTAAAGCAAAGATTCTCTTATACCACAGGTTAGGTTTGGATGGGCTCCGATCCCTTAATCCAAGCGATACTCTAATAGTGTACATAAGGGTTATAGATATAGCATCAGCACTAGCGATACTATCAAAGATAACAGGTTTCGATATAGAAACACTTGAGAAGCTATCATTACCTTACCGTAAAATTCTAACACGTCTCAGCAGGACAACTCTCCTTCGATTAGGCAGAACGATTGATGAGAAAATTAGACAAGGAGCTTCGGCTCGGAAGGCCTTTGACTCAACATTTAGACGTGCAGTCCCAGAATTAAACGAAGATCATATCAAGACTCTTGAGCAAGTTTTTATGGATTTTGAGGTTATAGGCTTTACGCGGTGAAAAAGTTGTCGCAAGGTGTCAAAGCCTACATGAGGTTGGAGGAAATACCTTTCATGCATTGGGGAGTGATTTCTCGGTACAACTTCTCAGAGGACAAGATCCACCTCATCCCTCGAAAAAAATGGGACCCGTTATCTGCCGCGCCAATAATGCTTCAAGATGCTTCTGGGAGACTTGTACCTATAGGTAAATGGAAGGGTCATTTCTCGTATATTAGTCCAATAAGGGGATCTAGACCGGGTGGAGAAGAAAGAAGAGAAGGTAGCACCACTGATGTCTTTAGAGAAATCATCGAAGGGAGAGACTACGCAATATTTGTAACTGTTGATGCTAATCGATTTGATGGAGTATTCAGTACTGAACCAGTTATGAACGAGATTAAAGATGCATATGCCGCTACAATTGTTAACAGATACCCTGCTATGGTTAGAGTTATTGATAGCGAATTAGAGAGAACTCTTAGGATGCGAATTGAAGACGAGTATACCCGAATCGCCCATGGTATAAATCTTGTCACTTTCCCTGTATCAAAGTACTATGAGACATTCAGTGAGGCCAGCGTTGAATCACTAACATGGTTGTTCCTCTCTCTAATTGAAGCTATCAAAACTGGTGTGGACGATGCTCGAAAAAGGGGTTTTTCTTTAATACCCACATACGTGTTCTTCAACATTGGATCCCTGGCAGGTGGTACACAGCCACGTCTCCACGCGCAAACGTACATCGACCTGAACCAAGATGGTCATGGAGCATACATGGAGAACGTATTACAGGCTTTTGATACGATGAAGGGGAAGTGCCACATATGTACTTCGAGACACGATAATAGAATAATCTTCGAAAATAATACTTGGATTTCGTGGGCTACATCTGCTCCTCGGAGAAACTTTCACGTGAGAATTGCTCCTAAGAGACACGTAGAGCGCATCACAGAGCTAGATAGAATTGAAATTACGGGTCTTGCTGAAACACTAATTAGGATATCTAGGGGCATGGACAAGGCTGGGGTAGCACATGATAGGTATGTTTTAATTTATAGTAACCCATTTGGCTATAACTCATTCTTTCACCTGTTTATAGATTTCGTGCCCTTTGAAAAAATAGGAGGCATAGAGGTGCTCGATTCAGTTAGGGTTGCCCGTATAGCTCCGGAGGAGGTGGCTAGAATACTCAGGTCAGCAATGAGCGACGGATAGTATCGAATATTTTTATATTGGTGTGCAATGGAGACTTGAATTAGAGCAGACATGTTTTATTATACTTTGACAAACACATTAGCACAGTTATCAGCTGTTGATATTATAACCCCCCTTGTCTTCCTGGCGTTTTTAGCGCTTGGAATATCCCTTGGAGTGCTGATAGCCTTCATGTATTTTCTACATGTGTTTAGGAGAGATTTGCTAAAGCCTCCTCAGACAGAGAGTCTTAGTACTACTAGGGAAAAAATTAATACCATTGAATCTGCCCAGCAGAGCCTGTCAGCCAGTATCGAGGAGTTAAGAAACTCTTTGAAGATGATTCAAGATAACACCCTGCGTTTAGAAGCCAAGATTACAAGCTTAGAGGGTAGAATGCTAACCCTGGAGAGGAGGAGGCCTGCCGAGGCTGTTCGCACAGGCGTTTATCCGAAGCCTACTCGTGAAACTCTCAAAGAGGTAGCGGCCCTTAAAGACATTGGAGAAATCGCTCTCTACTTTCCTGAGGTACGTTATGCAGGAATAATAACATCACAAGGGTATATAGTGAAACAATACGGCCAGTGCAGTGAGGAGCCACCAAAGCTTCTAGAGATCCTGAGACTGTCAAACATGGATAAAACATCGCTTATTAAAGGTAACAGGCGTATCGATCTCTTTAGGCTAGGGGAGGTGAAAGATTTGACTGTTTTTGGTATTATAGAAGTCGATAATCTTCTTGAAGTGGACGAGAATCGCATCGGAGAAATTAGGGAAACGATAAGCAAATATTATAGAGACGTGATAGCTAAAACAATGTAAGTATTTGAGGTGTTAAAGTTGAGTTCCGAGAAGGAAGTCGAGCTTAGAGGGGTCCTTGCGAAGATAATAAAAGAAACGCACGATATGGTATCCTCTATCGTCTTCGCCTGGCGAGACGGAATCCCAGTATCCTATATTTCCTCAGAACAACCACAAGCAGAGTTTCTTGCTGTAGCTTCAGCTGCAGCACTCGGCTCGCTTGATGCTTTGGGAGATATATTTGGTAGCCGCGTAAAGAGAGTTGATGTAGAATTCGAGAACGGTGAGCATGTTATTATCTCGACGATCGACGGCTCGTTCATCGCTTTGTCTTCAACTCCACGTCCCAACCTTGGGTTGATCCACCTCGTGTTGAGAAAATACGAAGACGAAGTAATAAAGATCGCAGGGGTGGGACAGGTAGATGCAAAGAGACTACCTAAAAATACTGGTTAGTGGCCCCTACGCTAGTGGTAAAACGACGTTTGTGAAAACAATTTCTTCTGGTAAAGTTTTGACTACAGAAGTTCCAGTGTCGACACTGTATGAATCCCAGATAAAACAATATACCACTGTAGCTTTTGATTACTGTAGAGTCAACCTGGATGGAACAGACGTGTACGTTTTTGGTACTCCTGGTCAGACAAGGCTACAGTTTATGTGGCGTGTACTCGCGGTTGGCATGCATGGTTATATCTTTATCGTGGATGGTTCATCGATGCTTAACGTCATGCGTTCTCGGACGGTGTATGAGTACATGAAAAATCTTGGGGATTATCCTCACGTGATAGCTGTGAACAAACAGGACCTCCCAAATAGTATTAAGCCATCTACCGTGGCTCAGGTTTTTGGAGTGAATAACGACATCGTTGTCCCTTTAGTAGCGTTAAAGAAAGAGTCTGCAATTAGTGTCCTACAACGCGCTGTTGAACTTATTAGAGCTCAAAAGCCTAAATATAGAGCAGAATAGGCTTGTACCACTTATACTAACCGGCGTGCTATTTTACACTACCATCTTCGACCCTTACATTGGCTGTCTTGTAGATTTTTCAATCTTAATAACTAGTTAAGGGTATAATTAAAAATGTTAAAAATATATTTTAGATACCTCAATTTAAACTGGTGTTAGGATGAGTCTGAATCTAGAGGCTTTGAGACGTCTCATAGAGCCCGTAACAAAGGTAGCTGGCTTTGAAGGCTTCGTAGTCGCAACTAGTGACGGACTTCCACTTGTTAGCAGTATCACTGACAAGGATTTAGAAGAAAAGGTTGCTGCTTTAACAGCCGTACTTTCAGAGGTTGGAAATAGGGCTAGCACAGAATTGGGTAAAGGCGAGGCTGACTGGATTACTGTAAACGCTCCTGACGGGTCTGGAATAATTTACATTAAGCTAGGCGATATAGGCTATATGGCTGTACTGTTCAGTAAGGATACAAGGCTTGGTGTACTGCTTTATACCTTGAGAGACATAAAAAAGAAAATATTAGAGTCTAGGATAACGCCTTAGAGATAGCTGGAAATATAAGCACTTATCCTCTTCATACCCTCCTCTATTCTTTCTTCGGGTTCGCTTACAAAAGTCATTCTTACGTGTCCCAAACCCATTTCGCCGAAATATTTACCCGGTATAACAACGACACTTTTCCGGTAAAGGAGTCTGTTCGAGAACTCCTCGTCGTCTCTTCCCATCGCTTCGAGATATCTACGCATGTCCACGAAGAAGTAAAATGCACCCTCGGGGAGAGTGGTTCTTGCTTCTGGTAGGTATTCCTTTATAAGCTTATACATTAGATCTCTCCTTTTCCGGTAAGTGGGGATGACTATCTCGTTCAGGTATCGTTCCTTTATTCCGCTCTCATAGAATTTGATCATAGCTATTTGTCCAGGCGTGTCCGGAGCAAGCGAGACATATTGTTTAATTTTCTCCATACTTTCTATAACCTCCGCTGGTCCCGTCACGTATCCTAGCCGGAAACCCGGTATAGAGGCCTCTTTGCTGAAACTGTTGATTGTTATTGTCCTCTCCCTAGCTCCTGGAAAGGCGTCCACCCAGGGAGTCGGACGTCCATAACTAATGTGTTTGTAGACGGCATCAAAGATTATCCAGAAATCATATTCTCGGGCCAATTTGACGAGATCACGGACAAACTCCTCTGTAACAATCCGTCCCGTAGGGTTGTCTGGAGACAAAAGTACGAAGGCTTTAGTCAAAGGAGATACAACCTTCTTAACATCCTCTATATTAGGCTGATAGTCTTCCTCGACTTTAACAGGCACATAACGAACCCTGCCTCCAAGAAGCCGAACGGGTTCAGCGTATCCGACATAAGTGGGATCAATTAAGACGACCTCGTCTCCCGGCTCAAGTATGGCACCCAGGGCGAGGTAAATGCCCTCAGTACCTCCGTTGACAATCATTATCTCTTCTTTAGGATCATATGACACGTTCCAATATTTCTTGAGATCCTCGGCAATTAATTCTCTTAGCTCTATCATTCCTCTCGTGGCACCGTAAGCAACTGTTTTCTGGGGGGCTTTCCTGAGAAAATCTGCTAGGTAATCTACTACTTCTTGAGGTGGTGGAAGACTGGGAGCCCCTCCTCCGAAGCTAATAATATCTCCTTTTCGTCGAGCCTCATCGAGTAAGGTTGCAATTCTTCGAATAGGAGAGCCAACAATCGCTTGAGTTCTTGAAGATAGTCTAGGCATCGAGAAATATTCCTCCCTTTCATATATTTATTCTTATCCTAATGTTTTTTAATAATTATCAATTATGCAAGTTGATTATTATTTTAGTTTTTTCTCAAGATCCTCAAGAATATTCTTTAGCTCAGTTCGAGAACCTGCAGTGCTCTTATAGACCTCCAAATATTCTTTAAGAGTGTTGTATATCTCTCTTAACTGGGAAGGAGGTAGTTTGTTCAAGAATTCCTTCAACTCATCAAACATCTGATTCTCTGCAAGAAAGACCGTAAACCTTGACAGGCTCATAGACGTTAATTTTCCGTCGTAAAGACAAAAAACTATCTTGGTTTCAGGGTCAATCTCATACTCTATCCGAGTGCTTTTTCTGCCTTCATCTCGTGTTTTCTTCCCTAGTCTTTCTCGAAGCTCCTCGCTCAGAATTCTTTTTTCTCCATACACGGCTATGGCTTTCTCTATTTTTTCCTTTACTCTTTTATCGATAATCATAAGGTTGAGAATATCTTCTTCTTTTAACGGCAAGTCGAACGCACGCCCACCTATAATAATCTGTCCCTTCAAACCCCTAACTTTTGATGTTGGCATCTTCACATCAAGAAAACCATCATAGGTATAGATGGGAATAATATATGATTCCCCCGTGGGCATGACCACTTTAGCGGCTTCGTCCCATAGTTTTGCAGACACTTCACCGAGAACTAGGTGAGGGCCAGCTTCAAGGGCGGGGCAATTAAAGGTCTCGGAGAGAAGCTCTGCTACTCCTTCTGCAAATCCGATGACTTCATATATAATAAACTTCATCCATGACTCCTTTACGAATAATTCAATAGCAAACTTTCTTGCAACAGTGTAGCCATACTCTTTTAGTAGACTTTCGACCCCCTCTGAGGAACATGAGGATTCTAGTCCAATCCAAGGCAATATATACCCACCTAGTTTATTCTATGAAATTAGGGTTAATCCCAGATAAAAAATATAGCGGGTGCTTATTGCTTATCAGTTGAAGCAATATTAGTATGTGATTTATAAAACCTTACAAAAAATTCTAAAGGGTTGACTCAATAAAGAAATTGAAATGATGACCCATTGCAGCTCGGAAAAATGAAGAGAAGGTTTCCGGTCTGATCCGGCTTATACTCTTCGACCTCTGCGGCCTCCAGGCTTTCTTATAGAGTCCGTGGGTAGTGGAGTGACATCCTCGATGCGATCAACCATGAGTCCAGCTCTAACGAGAGCTCTTATAGCAGGTCCAGCTCCCGGACCAGGAGTCTTGGCACCGTAGCCTCCTGGGGCTTTGACCTTAACGTGTACCACCCTAATTCCCTTGTCAAGAGCTATTTTTGCAGCTTTAACGGCGGCTTGCATGGCCGCCCAGGGAGAAGGTTTGTCGCGATCCGCTTTTGCTATTTGTCCACCTGATGCTATGGCAATAGTCTCGGCGCCAGAGATGTCCGTTATATGGATAATAGTGTTATTGTAGCTTGCATATATCCATGCTATCCCTACGTCGCTCTTAGCCTTTGCCTCCTTTTGTTGCTGTTCTTTCGGTTTAGCTTCCTCTGCCATATTCACTCACCCTTTTCTGCAACTTGAGAAGCCTTTACAAGAGGAGACAACGGGTAATATCCTACGAGATCCTCCTCGTGCCTTTGGACGAGATAGCCAGGGCTATTAACACGTCTGCCTCCTATTGCGATATGTCCATGAGTGATGAGCTGTCTGGCGTGATACATGCTTGAAGCAAGTCCTTTCCTATAAACAATGGTTTGTAGCCTTCGTTCAAGAATTTGACGAACTGTAAGGCTTAAAATCTCGTCCAGAGTAGATTGTTCACTCGGGAGGATACCGAGCTTGTATAGCCTGGAAACAAGAGGCTTCTCCAGAGGTAACCTTTCTTCTTCTGGTAAGGCTAAAAGCCTTCTAGCCCTGGCTCTTATATCCCTAAGGAGGGACTCTGCAATCCATAATTCGCGTTTATTCCTTAGGCCATACTCTCCTAGAAGTCTCATTTCCTCTTCTAGAACATCTTTCCTCCAGGGATGACCCGGACCTTGCCATTTTCTACGAGATTTCTTGGGATCTCCCATTTAACCACCTTTTTTAGCTTCCTGTTGTTTTGCGGCACCCCTCTTAACGCCTAAGGTGAGGCCTGTACGGCCTGTTGTCCTGGTTCTCTGCCCTCTAACTTTAAGTCCGTACATGTGTCTGACACCCCTGTAGCTTTTGATCTTTTTCTCATTTTCAATGTCTCCACGCACAGCTAATAAGAGGTCAGAGGTTATTAGGTGCTTGTCAGCCCCCGTTGCAGGCTCTTTGCGTCTATTGAGAATCCAGGATGGCAAGCCAAGAGACTCAATGTTCCTCAAAGCCGTAGATATTTTTTCCACATCTTCCTCCGTCAACGTCCCCAACAGTCTATGCGGATCGTAGCCTAGCTTCCTTAGAATGACGTAAGCTGTATTGACGCCGATTCCCTTTATCTCAGCCAAAGCATACGCTAAGGCTTTGTCGCCTGGTAAGTCTACTCCCGCTATTCTCACTATATATTGAAACTCGCTAGACATATTGCCTGAAGCCTAAAGAAAAACCCAATAAATATCTTTTTCGCAGAGATATGTTGGCGCCGGGGCCGGGATTTGAACCCGGGCGCCCTTGCGGGCAACGGATTTCCTGCAAAGGCTCAATTGCGGCACGATTGTGTCCGCCGCCTTGGTCCACTCGGCCACCCCGGCTCATGATGCTAAAAAGCTCATGTGAATATAAAAGCTTCGCCTGTAAAGGAGCCGAGTAACTATTAATAGAGGAATTAGAGAGTACATAACGGAAAAATTCATGAAGCTGAAAGATGTTCTCTTTACTGCTCCTGAGAATTTTGAACAATTATCAGAGATCCGAGAAGTTATGCGGGAAGCCTGGGGTATGCAAGACTACGGTGAAACGCTACCTGTACATGTCATGAAAGCGATAATGGATAACGGTGGCTTCCTAGAGGTTGCAATTCTGAACGGGAGAGTAATAGGATTCGCGGTAGGGTTTATTGGTTATTCCCTTGATTATGGCTACTATTTATACTCCCATATGCTTGGAGTCAGGAGAGAGTACAGGGGTAAAGATGTTGCTCTCATGATTAAACTAAGCCAGCGAGACTGGAGTATTAGAAGAGGTTATAGACTCGTTGTTTGGACGTACGACCCGCATCAAGGCTTAAATGCAAGGTTTAATTTCGGTAAGCTAGGGGTTATCTCTAGACAATTCCACGAAAACTATTATGGGGAGATTCGGGATGAGTTGAATACTGGGCTTCCAACTGACAGATTCAAGGTTGAATGGTGGGTTCTAAGCAAGCGAGTTGAGGACCGTCTCAATGGTCGTGATAAACCTCCAAGTTTTGATGATATAAAGGATGAGGCAACATTGGCCCTGGAGTCAAAGGCTGAAAGGGGATGCAGGATCCCCATAAGACACTCTCTAGAAAATTCTAATGAACTCGTACTTGTCGAGTTCCCAGGAGATATAAACGTACTACGCGCGTCGTGTCCAGAAAGCGCTTTGACCTGGAAGCTCATGTTCAGAGACGTAATTAAAGACCTACTGGCGAAGGGGTACATTATTGTTGAACATATTCCCTTGATAGAAGAAGAAAGAAGAAATTTCTACCTCGTGGTGAAGAGTAACATTAATGACTTGCTGGAGGGCGAGTATCCTTGGAAATAAGGAAAATTGATCTTTTCTTCTTAGAATTGAGGCTTTCTGAAGAGTTCAGAACAAGTTTCGGCTCATTACAGGCTAGACCCGTGGTGCTCGTTCGCGTTGAAGAAAAAGGAGGCGAGGAGGGATGGGGTGAACTTGTCGCAGAATGGGGTCCCTGGTATAGTTATGAAACATACGAGGTATCACTTCTGATGTTGAAAAAGTTTCTCATACCGATGCTCTTAGAGTCCAAGCTAGAGAAACCACATGATTTCAGGAAAATAGTTGCACGGGTTAGAGGTTACCCGATGGCGAAAACAGCGTTAGAGGAGGCATTAACCGACTTATATGCTCGTTTAAACGGCGTCTCAGTTTATAAACTACTAGGAGGGGCTAAAAGAGAAATTGTTTCGGGTGTTAGCATAGGAATCAAGCCTACTATAGATGAGCTCTTGAGAGAGATTCACTTGAGACTAGAGGAAGGATATGCTCGTATAAAGATAAAAGTCGAGCCAGGATTCGATGTTAGGCCCGTCGAAAGAATTAGGAATGAGCTTGGAGATATACCTTTACAGGTAGACGCGAATGGAGCATATGATCTGAGCTCCCTAAGGACGTTTCAGGAACTCGACAAATTTCAGCTCTTGATGATAGAGCAGCCCTTGCATTGGGACGACCTAATAGAACATAGTATACTCTCTAGGAAGATCTCAACCCCCATATGTTTAGATGAGAGCATCACGAACATGCAAGATCTAGTTTTAGGCTGGAGACTGGGCTCACTAGAAGTAGTAAACGTGAAGCCTGCTAGAGTGGGAGGTGTCTGGAATGCTAAGGAGATGCTCGAGCTTTCAGAAAAGCTTGGAATCGGTGCATGGATAGGGGGGATGCTGGAAACCGGTATAGGTAGATCCTTCCTGGTGGCTCTGGCCTCACACGAGTCCGTGAAATATCCTAACGATATCTCGGCCAGCAACAGATACTGGTTAGAAGATATTGTTGAGCCCCCATGGACAATAACGTCCAGGGGGACAATGTATGTCCCTGATAAGAAAGGAATAGGAGTAGAAGTTTTATTTGATAAGATTGAGAGATACAGCCGGGAGAGATGGAGCACAGTGAAATAAATTGTAACTTGATTATAGCATGTAGAAAAGGACATGAGAAAGCAGTATTGAGGGATGTGATGGACCTATTATTTCCAAGTGATCCAAAGGTTAGGGGAAGTATTCTATCAGGCGGGAAGCTTTGCGTTGAGACAACACTAGACTTAAAGAGTCTCGGGAAGCTCTTTCGCCAGTATCCTATCAGAAACTTATTATCTATTCGTGCAGTTATGAGAAGCATAGAGTTTCCAGGCGACATAATAACTGGTATAAGGGAACTTCTAAAGGAGACGTGCAAGGATGCAGTAAGGTTTCGCAGAATTACGATAAAAATCAGAGCCAGCGAGGGGTGGAGACAGGAGTACTTTGCCCGTATTGCTGATACCTTAAGAGGGTGTTACGGAGGGTATTTTGAGGGGGTTATCGAGAAAGAAGGTTCCCTTCTACTTTTAGAGATAAAAATCCCTTTAAAGTGGGGAAATATAGCCTATTACCCTGAAAAGTAACACTTATCTTATAGATAAGCGATCATACTAGTACTCTTGATTTAGAGGTATCTTCATGGAGTTAGAGGGCTCTAAGTTTCCTCTGCGCAGGATAGTGCTAGATCACCGTAAGATGAGCAGCGAGTATGTACCATTATTTCTACCTCATCGCGAGGAAGAGTTGAGGGAAACACTGAGTTATTTTCAGACGATAATAAGGGGGGAGAAGGGCTTAACGAGAATCTTGATTTTCGATGGGCCAACAGGAACCGGAAAGACAGCACTTGCAAGGAGGATTTCGCTGGTTCTTAAAGAACAGGCCTCAGTTGGAAAGATACCTCCGATAATCAACAGTTACGTGAACGCTTATGAGCTTAGAACCAAGTTCATGATTTTCAGAAAGATAGGAGAGGATGCTGGCTTAAAATTTCCAAGAAAAGGTTTTTCAACCCATGAAATAATACAGTATACTATTCAATCGCTTCAGAGAGTTGATGCTAATTTATTACTAGTGGTAGACGAAACGGATGTTCTTATACGACAGGAGGAAGGTGAAGATGTTCTATATACGCTCACTCGTCTCCAGGAAGTGCTTCCAGAATCCAACATCAGCATTGGAATTATAGCGATCTTCAAAAACTTCCGTGTAAGCGTGGAAAATATTGCTAACGCCGGTGTTAGGAGCTCTCTATCTTCAAAGGTTGTGAGGTTTAACCCATATTCATCTAAACAGCTTAGGGATATACTCTGGTACCGTGTTGAAAAGGAGGGTGCCATAAGAGAGGAAGCTGTTAGCGAGGAAGTGATTGGAATGATATCCGATATTTTCGGTTATGAGGATGGACGGGGTTGGGGTGATGCAAGGATGGCTCTAAAGACTCTATATTATGCAGCTCTACGTGCCGAAAGTAATGACCGCGACCATATAATTCCTGAGGATGTTCGCGAAGTATTAAACCAGGGTATCCTGCCGACACCTTTTGATGAGGAAGAGATCACACGTTTACAATTACATGAAAAGCTTCTGCTGCTTGCAATCACGAACATCTTAATGCTTGAACGTGACAAGGCATACGTGAGCATGGGCGATGTAGAGTTCGAGTACGAAGATTTATGCAACGAGTATGACGTTAAGCCTTTAAAGCATACGAGTATCTGGGAAAAAATCCAGATACTGGAAAGCAAGGGACTCATAGACACTCGTGTCAGCACTAAAAGCGGGAAAGGTAGAACAACCCAGATAGCTATGCCTCAAGTACCAGAAACCAGGTACATAGGAATTAATAGAATCCCCCTTGAAATACTGCAAAAGGTTTTACGAGAGGCTATCAAGAGGGATATTGAAACCTCTAAATCCCTTTAATATTCGAGAACATATTTCGCGTTTTCGTCCTCTATACCCAGCGATGAGAGTATCTTCATTGCGTAGTCTTTATCGTATGTGTATATCAGACGGATGTATGGAAGTATCTCCGACCTGAACATGGAGGTTGAGACATGCAAAAGAGTTGCTGCTCTCTTACTAGCCTGGATAAACTTCTCACGCTTTGTCTTTAAACGGGATAGAAGCCTAAGTTTCTCGGGGAAACTATATTTAACAAATTTAAACGGAGGTTTCTCCCGAACACCAGAAACACCGGCAGTTATCAGTTCCATTACGTAGGGCAGAAGAGCCCACATCTGTTTCCGCTTCATCCTGGAGAGGTTGACATCAGCTAGCGATAAAGCATCATATGCATCTGCAATTGCCCTAAGACTAGGTGAATACTGTGCTATAATGTTCTCGTTGAGCCACTCTATAAGCATCTCATAATCAAGAGAGGGCAATCTTGTGACTGACAAAGCTCCCTCAGGAGTCTTAGATGTTAAGACAATCCTAACTACCTCGAACATGTTTTCTTGGGCTGCTCTCTCGCCTAAAACCTGGAGATCTGCAAGAGTTATAGTGTCTTTTCCCATCGCTACGGATTGCAAATCGTTTATGGCTGCCCGTAGATCCCCTTTAGCGTTTTCAGCTATAGCAGATAAAACATCTCTATCACATGTTATCCCTTCCTTTGAACATATATCCCCTAAGACCCGCATGATATCTCTCTTGCCTATTTTTTTAAACTCGATCAACTTGCATAGATCCCGAAGATCCCTAAGCTTTGGATCCCAGGGGTCATTAGCTGTTAGAACCAGAGGATATGTAGTCGTGTTAATGAGCTCTATAAGTGCATCTAGCCCTCCAACGTCCTCTTTAGTCCAAACGCCGTCTACCTCGTCAATCAATATTATTTTACCGGTATGACCGTATACGGAGCGGGTTTGTAGTGCTGGATAGACCCTGCTAAAGATAGCTTCACGAGACCTAACGTCGCTGGCATTTATCTCGATAAGTTCCCAGTTGAACTCAGATGCTGTAGCATGAACAATGCTGGTTTTCCCACTCCCAGGAGGACCATAGAGAAGCGCAGCCTTTCGAGAAGGAGATCCCCTAACCCACGAGTTAATCCAGGCTATATACTCTTTTTTCGCCTCCTCATTGCCCACTACGTCAACTATCCTCTTAGGCCTGTATTTTTCAACCCAGGGTAGTTGTCGAGAAGAAGACATTACTTTCCTCCCGATCCCTTACCTTGAGAGTAAAGTGCAAGCTTCGAGAGCAACGCCATTAGCTGTATCTCGTCATCAGCCCCCTCCACGATGCGATAATTGGCCTCGGCGACAAGTGCTATGAGTTCAGCCATCGTGGCGTTGTCCGGCTTGATGGTTTTTCCAAGTGAGAAAATATCACGATGTATGTATCTCACTATATCTAAGCCTGAAAGCCCATAATTGTACAGTAGAACCCTTAGCTTTTCACGAGACGTTAGAAGGTCTCCTTTGAGTGCACTTTGAATCATCTCTTCAACCTCCTTAGGCCTAACCTTTCCAAGTGCTTCATAAACGACCTCGGCAGTGACATTCTTTGCTATTGCGCTAGCAGCCTGGAGGGTGTTTATAGCCTTTCGGAGGTCTCCCTGACTTTCCTCCCATATTACATCTAAAGCTTCCTCATCGACCTTAATCCCTTCCTTGGACGCGATAAATTTCAACCTATCGATGGCAGACCCTTTAGGCAGTGGCTGAAAACGGAAAACTGCACAGCGTGATTGGATCGGTTCTATTATCTTTGAAACATAATTCGCTATTAGAATGAATCTTGTATTACGGCTGAACAGCTCCATAGTTCTCCTCAAAGCCTGTTGGGCATCACTAGTCATATTGTCTGCCTCGTCCAGAATAACCAATTTAAACGGTATTTCTCCTATTGGAAGCGTTCTCGCATAATCCTTTATTCGACTTCTTATTACATCGATTCCCCTCTCGTCTGATGCGTTCAACTCTAGCGTGTTCTCCCGCCAATTCTCCCCATAAAGGTCATGCGCTAATGCCAATGCCGCGGTAGTCTTACCTGTACCAGGTGGACCACCGAATAAGAGATGCGGTAGGCTTTTAGTCTTGACGAATTCCTTTAAACGCTTAACGATCTCTTCTTGATCTACTATCTCATCCAAGGAGCGGGGTCTATACTTTTCAACCCATAACTCAGTGGAAGACATCTTAATACCCTTTATTTGAGGATAAACACGCAATTAAGCGTAGCGGACAAGAATATTCTAGCGTCTATCTGGAAGCCAACGCTATTCTCTCGATCTCTTCCTTCTTTCTAAGCGCATAACTGTTCGCATCTCCATAAGCGGCTGCTACAATCTCGTCGGCAAGACATTCCTCGATTGTTTTGGGATTGTTCATTGAGCATTGGCGAGCCCCTTCTGTTATAAACCTTAACGCCAAATCCACACGTCTTTGAGGAGAAACATCTACTGAAACATGGTATAAGATACCACCATAGATAACTCTTGTAGTCTCTTCGCGGGGGGAAGCATTTTCGATAGCCCAGACGAGAACCTGTATAGGATTCTTTCCAGTCTTTAGCTCAACGATCTGAAATGCCCTTTTCACGATATTAATTGCCAGCATTTTTTTCCCAGCGTTACGGCCGGGCCGCATCATCTCGTTTATCAAACGCTCTACGATCGACACATTAGCCTTGCCAAACCTTTTCTTGGCGTGACGCCCCTCAGAGTGAGGAATAAGAACAGGCTTCAATGAGATATACCTTCGAAGACTTTGATCCCTTATCTCGACTTCCTGTAAACTCCACTTCCCAAAGACTTTGATCTCCTCACCGCTGAGTGTCTTTAGAGTAGCTTCACCACTTCCCTCTGACATACTTCGATCACCTTGCAGAAACTCTTAATAAATATTTCTTTTTACAGCAACACCTAGCCCTTAACAACTGCTATTGGAACCATTCGTACAACTTTCTTTGCTATTCCCACAGCATCTGCCACGAGCACGACTCGATCCACGTCTTTGTATGCGTCTGGAGCCTCCTCAGCCACAACCGCAAGACTGGCAGCTCTTACCACTATCCCCCTGTTTTCGAGCTCGTTTTTTATTTCCTGCCCGCGCACGCTTCGGCGCGCCTCAGCCCTGCTCTGCATACGGCCTGCCCCATGCGGTGAAGACCCGAAAGTCATCTCCATAGCCTTGGTTGTACCCACCAGAATGTAGCTGGCGGTCCCCATCGATCCAGGTATAAGCACGGGCTGACCGATCGATTTATAGTCTGCAGGTATCTCAGGGTGCCCCGGCGGAAAAGCCCTGGTCGCCCCTTTTCTATGCACGTAGACCTTCACTCTCTTTCCATCCACTACGTGTTCTTCCAACTTCGCAATGTTATGAGCTACGTCATAAATTATTCTTAGACCTAGTGCATCAGGGTCTCTCTTAAACACTGAGCGAAAACTCTCGCGAACCTGGTGAGTAATTATTTGTCTATTCGTCCATGCAAAATTGGCAGCTGCCTTCATCGCAGAGAAATATCTTTGGGCTTCATCGCTGGTGGCAGGAACGGACACTAACTCCCGGTCTGGGAGAGGAAGCTTATACTTGGGGATAAGCCTCTCCATAATCTTGAGGTAATCGCTGGCAACTTGGTGTCCTAACCCCCTGCTACCGGTGTGTATCATGACTGTTATTTGGCCCTCTCGCTCTATCCCTAAAACCTTGGCGATATCAGGGTCGTAGATCTTATCGACCTTTTGTACCTCTAGGAAATGGTTACCGCTTCCTAGAGTTCCAAGTTGGTTCCTGCCTCTTTGTTTGGCTTCCCTTGAAACAGCATTTGCATCAGCTCCTTCCATACGGCCCCGCTCTTCTATATGTAATGGATCGTCTTTCCAGCCATAGCCGTGTGAGATAGCCCACGATACTCCTTCCTCCAGGACTTTATCTAACTCGGAGAAGCTTAATTCTAGACCACTTGTGCTTCCGAGACCTGATGGAACCTTTCTGAAGAGAGTCTCAGCTAACTCTCTAAGTCTAGGCCTGACTTCTTGTTCACTTAAATCTGTTCTAAGTACGCGAACACCACAGTTTATGTCGTAGCCAACGCCTCCCGGACTTAACACTCCTTCTTCAGAGTCAAAAGCGGCAACACCACCGATGGGAAATCCATATCCCTGATGGCCGTCAGGCAGTACAATAGAATATTTGTAGATGCCAGGGAGAAACGCAACATTTGCTACCTGTTCTAGGGTTAAATCCTCCTTCATTTTTGCAATCAGAACTTCATCCGCGATGACAAGCCCTGGGACACGCATCCCATGCTTGTAAGTGGGGGGTATTTCCCAGAGATATTCTGTTATCTTTCTTAATGGAGGAACCATAGAGATCCGTGTGAGAAAAAATCAAAAGTTTGTAATAAACCTTTTTATCCATTCATGATAAATTTATCTTTTGATGATAAAAATAATCGCAGAGAAATACCTTACAACAGAGGAACTTATCAGGATGAAGGAGACAAATGGACAGCTGAAAAAAGCATACCTAGCCTATGAGGAGGAGGGAGACGAGATCGAGGCCTGGACCAGAGTCGAGATTCCGATTACGGCTGCTAGAAGAATTTTAAGTAATAAGATGATGGAGCTCTTGTATGTCCTTCTCGAAAGAAAAGAGTATAGCATTTCAGAGTTAGCAAAAAACCTACATAGATCTGTCCCAAACGTTTATCGAGACCTTTCTTTCTTAGAACGCTACGGGCTTATAACCTACTTAGATAAGGGAAGGAAGAAAATCCCAGTCTTCCTTGCCCGTAAAATTATAGTCGAGTTTCATATGGAGAAGAACAAGTAACCTATAGCCGTGAATTAGATATCTACGACGTATTGAATAAACCACTTGCCATTTTCCGTCCATATTCTCATAAGGTGATATGTAGCCGCCTTTATGAGAACCCTTGATTCATGTTTCTCAGGATTATAAGTCTCGCCTAGCAGTGATACAAGAACCTGCTTTGAATCACCGGTTTCACTCAAAACAATCTTGTCAACCCTCGAGGCTAGAAAGGATGTTTCATCGAATAGTATTATGAGTGCTTCGATCAGGTTGTAGAGAAGGCTTTCAAGGTCGAAGCCCGACGCCGTTACGGTCTGGTTCTGGAGAGGCTGTACTTTCGAGGTATCCGTCATCACCTCGTAGAAGCCCATTATGGCCGCTGCAAGGGCATCTTCGAAGGTGTAACCGCTGGCTTTTATCAAAACGTCAGCAGTGTGAGGCAGGATTTCAAACTCTCCCATCCTGCCACCCTGGAACCTTCAACTTTCTCTGACGAATCCATTCCAGGAGCCTCCCATCTATAAAAATCGGAGAGTTTTTGAGGTCTTCTAACGTAACTCCACCTGTTAGAAATATGGCTGTTCTAAGCTCCCTCAAGATTCTGCTTATAAACCTCTCAGCTTTCTCAACCCCTCCGTTGTATAGCTCCTTGAGAACTAATCTAGCAATACCCGCGAAGTCTGCGCCTAACCTGAGGGATTTGGCAACGTCAACGCCCGTTCTAATCCCCCCTGTTGCTATCAATAAGATGTCGGGCAAGACCTCTCTAACCTCTAGTATGCTGGCTGCTGTTGGGATCCCCCAGTTCGAGAATGTGCCGGCTGCCTCGAATAGCTCAGCGAGGCCGGCCGACCTTGCACGTAAACCCTCTATCACCGCAAAGGACGTTCCTCCAAGTCCACCGACATCTATTCCTTTCACGCCTGTATCCTTTAGTTTAGATGCTGATTCGCGTGAAACCCCTTCACCAGTCTGTTTCACTATTACTGGTACAGGAGCCTCACGCACAAAATACCTTAGCTTTTCAAGGAAACCCTTGAAGTCAGGCTCTCCTTCGGGCTGAAGGGACTCCTGGAGCGGATTTAAATGCACCGCGATTGCGTTTGCATCTATCATCTCTACCAGGTAGAGTATGTCTTCCTGATTAAGGCCTGTAGTTATCTGACTCATACCTATGTTTGCAATCACCGGGACTTCCGGGGCGTTTTCTCTTACGACAGTATAGGTGTGGGCCAATGAGCGGTCTTCAAGAGCTGCGCGCTGACTACCGACGCCAATAGGTATGTTAAACTTATGGGCAATCTGGGCGAGGGCTGAGTTGACCTTTTTTGCAAGCTCAGTGCCTCCGGTCATACCGCTTATAATAATAGGCGCGTCGACGATTACCCCGAAAAACTTTGTCTCAAGGGATACGTCGCTTAGGGAAGAATCGAGTATTGTTTGATGGATGAGCTTTACATGTTCAAACCATGTCGTTTCCCGTGCTGAGACGTCTTCGAGAACAGAGAGTATTATATGGCTATCCTTCCTAGAAGTGATCTTGAAATCCAAGCATACCACCTATGATCTGAAAGCCACTGAAAGATAGGCTACGACTTCGCTTTTGTCTCCTGTTATGTCTCCACTGTCGGCATACTTCAAAACATCTACTCTTCTGTGCCCTGTAAGCTTAGCCGTTTCCATAAGGGTCATAACTGGGCCATAACCGCACATCGATATATCTTCTTCGATAATGACTGAATAGAGTCCCTCTGAGTCCAGCGTCTTTATCTTCTCTATGGCTAACGCGTCTTTCTTAGAGGCTACTTTTGAGTCTACATAGTGGCTCATGTCAGAGCTTGCTACCAGGTAGAGTCTAAGCCCATGGTCACGCTTTACTTTCACTATGGCGTTTGCAATCCTGCGCGCAGCCTCTGGGGTTTGAAGCATCATAGAGATCGGCACTAGCTTAAACTCGTTCCCGAATACAAACTGTAGAAAAGGTATCTGTACTTCAATTGAATGTTCATACATGTGCGCTGCAAGATCAAACCGGAAGAGCGGCTCTATGCTTGTCAACTCTTTCATCAGCTCCATGTCCAGCGCAATTTCTCCGAGCGGCGTTAGCCAATACTCGTTTTCATCAAAAGCAACAGGTGCACCGAGAGCATGATGATTTGGACCAATCACAACGATAACGTCAGGAGCCCCGCCCTCGGCTAGAGCTAGGTATGAATGCGCTGCTACGTGGCCTGAATACACATAGCCCGCGTGTGGCGATATGACTCCTATAATATTCCCGGAAAACCCGGATGGCTTCGAGGGGAGCCTCTGGGGGCCAAGATGATGCAGAAAAGATTGCCTTATTGCCTCCTTTAATTCTTCAGGATCCTTAGGATAAAAATAGCCCGAGTGCGCCGGATATCTCCTGGAAGCCATTTGTATCTGATATGAGGAGTGGATGAGAATATAAAAATGTTAATGAGCCGGCCCCGTGACGCAGCCTCCGGCTACACTACTTCGCCGGTTGTAAGAATCCTAGCCTCGAAATCAGACAGAGGAACTGCTAGCTCGCCAGTGGGAGGAATGTCTCCGCGTGCCCTTAGAACCTCTCGCGCAAGTAGCCAATAAATGAGGGCGAGAGCTTTCCTCCCTCTATTGTTTGTTGGTATAACGAGGTCAACGTTAGTTATAGGTGAGTCGCTATCACATAGAGCAATGACGGGAATGCCCACCATACCGGCTTCAATTATGGCCTGCTCATCTACCCTTGGGTCTGTCACGATCATTAAGTCGGCTTCAGTGTAGTGATCCAATGCTGGATTCGTAAAGGTTCCGGGTAAAACTCTCCCCACGATAGGTTTACAGCCAGTGACTCCACAGAACTTGCGTACAGGTCTAAAACCGTATTGTCTCCCGGATACGGCCACAACCCTGCTGGGTTCATATCGTGCAATAAAACGCGCTGCAATTCTTATCCTTTCATCGGTCTTTTTGACGTCTAGGAGATATAAGCCATCGGGTCTAGCTGCGTATATATACGGCTCCATGAACTTGCTCTTCATCCTAGTACCTATACGCACGCCTGCCGTTAAGTACATCTCAAGAGGGATTAGTAGTTCCCCCTCGGATATTTTCAACTCGTCTAGGCTCAAAGTCTACACCTCCCACTCCGAAAGCTAAATCTTAACGTACTGTTAATTTTTAAAGGTTTTGCACTTATCGTACGGTTTGACGGGAGCTTTCAGCGATCAAAAATGAAGGACTTTGACCATTCGGGAAGGTAGTTAGCAAACAGCTGGACGATTTATGTTCCCAGGTAAGGTAAAAAATAAATATTCACCAGTAACTCTTATGGGTGCGGGGCCCGTCGTCTAGTGGCTAGTACAGGGTTAACCTGTAGCTTCGATGCCACCCTGACATGGGGGAGATCCTTCAGAGCGGTGGTGGTCCCGGGTTCAAATCCCGGCGGGCCCACTCGGAGTTTTAGCGAGTATACGCTGAGCACCGAGATAATACAAAGAGAATAAGGAGGAATAAAATTTCACTCCAGAAATATTATTGAAAGCACGGATCTAGGGAAACCCAAAACTTTACTTATCATGTTTGCGTTGAACCGTTGACTTGGACAATCGAATAATACTAGAACAGGTCTTCTCGTATAGTATTCTATATGAATCGCTTGAAGTAATAGAGCGGCCGTTATATCGTCTGGGGGACAAGAAATAACATTGACCATACTCTCCCCAGATTTACTCAAGCCTCGGTAGTTTCTCAAAACATAATCAACAGCCTTGTATACTGTCGCTCTTTGCTTGTCGGGAATCTCCATAGTTAGAGTATAATACATTTCCGATAAGCCTGTAGCTTTGTTCTCTTGTTTGGCATGGCTAATTATTTTTACGAGAAGCGGATCAATTTCCGTAAGAATCCCCCTAAAAGCCCTAGCTATAGCTTCTTCTGAAAGTTGGAGAGAGGTATTTGATTCTAGCTCATCTGAAAAAACTAATAAGGCTAGTCCTCTTTTGTAGGCAAATCCAAAGATCTCTGCGCGTAACTTGGCCCTGTCTTCATGGGACGTGAGAACAAGAATAGTAGGCCTTTGGGTGGCTTCATAAAGTGTGGACAAGAGCTTACTTCTATGCCTCATATATCTCTTTATTTTAATAAAATAAAAGAAGTATAAAAAACAGTGTAATTTTTGAATAGAGAAGGAGTAACATCTGTAGTGAGTAAACTTTTTAACTACTCCTCCATGTGAAGTTTTGGTGGAAACTTAGTGTTGTTTCCGGTACGATGCTTTACATGTGGCAGCTTGATTGGTGATAAATGGTACGAATTTGCTTCACGTGTCAAAAATGGGGAAGATCCCGAGAAAGTTTTAAACGACCTAGGAGTAAAGAGGTATTGCTGCCGTAGAATGTTTCTATCCCATGTAGACCTGGTCGACCGAATCCTAGAATATGAAAGAATTGAAGAGATATACCTGACTTATACTAGATGATCTAAGTTTACCTATAACTCTTCTGCCTCTTAGCCCGTGCAGAGCGCCCATGCGGTTTCTTGGGCTCGGTCTGTCTTGGATCCTCGACGAGAAGACGCCTATCGTATTGTAGGTAGATTTTCTTCAACTCCTCATTTCCGCTCCATTCTAGGATAGCCCTAGCAATAGCTGTACGTATAGCTGAAGCCTGACCTATTATGCCACCGCCCTTAGCCTCAGCAAAAATGTCTATCGTCTTAACCAGGTCGCCTGCAAGGACAATTGGTTCCATGATCTTTAGCCTTACAACTTCAGGTTCGAGAACCTCGAGAGGAGTTCCGTTGATAAAAATCCTTCCCTTGCCATCTCTCACTATAACTCTAGCCCTAGCTGTTTTACGTCGAGCGGAAGCTAGAACAACTCTCACTCGGCACCACCCATAAGCACTTTATTAGAGAGCCTAGCGTATAGTTCCCCAAGTGTTATAGATGGAACAAGGGGGTTTTTAAATAAGGCCTCTTCCACTTTAACCATCTTTGCCTCCTTGAACTCCTCGGGGACTCCTACATAAACCTTTAGTCTTTTGAGGGCTTCACGCCCCTTCGGTTTATCGTGAGGAAGCATGCCCCGCACCATTCGTTTGAAGAGCCTATCTGGCGTCCTATGATACTTTGGGCCCCGCTTCTCGGGGTTGTAGTAGGTCTTCCATTCCAGCCATCTTTTCAAGTATGTCGCAGTTATAGATTCAGGCTTGCCTGTTATGATGATCTTATCCGCGTTTACAACAACGATATTTTTGCCCTCGAGAAGTTTTTTAGCGATAACACTGGCAAGCCTTCCAGCAATGTGATTGGAACCATCTATTACTATTATGTTATCCATACGTATCCCCCCTAGACTCAGGTGATAATCTTAATATTCTTACCCTCTGGCCTTCGCTCTAAGAGCTCTTCTATAGAAATAGCTTCGCCAACACTTTTTATCTTTTGATAGGCTTGCTCAGAGAACCTCCATGCTGCAACGGTAACTTTTTTCTCTAATACTCCACTACCCAAGACCTTCCCTGGAACTACGATGATATCTCCGTCATCTGCATTCCTGTTTATCCTACTTAGATTCACCTCTACGCGTTTACGGCGAGGTTTTGATAGATATGCTGCAACGTCCCTCCATATCGACGCCTCGTTTTGTCTACTTTGTTTCTTTAAGAAGTGTATTAGCCTCCTGAGATGAATGTTTGTAGACATTGTACGACGCATATTTAGACCCCTCTCTCTATGTCTTTACGGGTTAAAAACTTTGCCCGCCACCAGAGGGCGCTTCTGGAGGGGCAGGGGCTAGGAAGGCGTTTAAGGCGTCAGATATCTTGTCGTGGAGCGCGCTTAGCCTTTCGTCTAACACCACAAGCGCAACTTCAAGGAGTTTACGTGGTGGCAGGCCCCCCAGCGTCTCTATGGTTAGTATAATTTTAGATGGATCTCCCTCGACGCGCACTATATCGGGATATTTTTCAACACATTCGCGGCAGAGGGAACAAGCATTCTCATTTATGACAACTATACGCCCCTGAGTATACCCGAAGACCCTTCTAGGACAGATATTTATCAACTTGTTAGCCTTCTCCTCGGGCACCTCAGGGTTTAAGACCTTAACAATAGGCTTGTACTTGTACCCCACAGCCGTGACAGGCTGCCATTTAGCATGATTCTTGCCGACACCCATCCTTGCAATGGCGGTTAAAGCTATTTTTTGTCCCTTGTTGAGTTTCACTATCGGAATATACTTGGAGACTGGTTCAACTATTACCTCATTTCTCTCTTTCTCGAACATTATCCCTTCGATTCCCTCAAACCTAAGATGTCCGCTAAAAACGGTTTTTGGTCTTTCCAGCGCCTCTTCATTAAGAGAGAAAACTACTTGACACTCATTTCCATGATTCTGGTAGCAATCCCTTAGAGCATCGTACAAATCCTCGCTCATTTTAAAGGGGATTAAACCTAGCCTATGAGCTATGTACTCGTCCCAAAACCCACTCGTGTTCTCGGTAAAAATAACCTCATCTATAGCAAGCGTCGGAACCTCGGATATTAAAGCTCGTCTGATACTATTAGCAAAAGCAGGCGTGACGTTCTCAAGGGAAACAACAAGTAATTTATCCTTCCCTTCCAAAACGTGGAGAGTGGGTTTTGACGACATAAAATTACCTCGTTGGTTTTTGTTTACGCCCGCGTAGAATCTCTTTGAGAGAAACCCCGTTTACCTTTATAACCTTCCATCTGACTCCCGGTAGGTCACCATAAGCCCTGCCTTCCGGTCCACCTATTCCCTCAATTACTACCTCGTCATGTTCGTTAATAAATAGGAGGGCGCCGTCTCCAGGCAAAAACGCTGTGACTACTTTCCCGTTCTTTATGAGTTGAACCCTTACACATTTGCGTACAGCGCTGTTAGGTTGACGGCTTTCAATGCCAACCTTCTCGATGACTATTCCTCGGGCCATTGGCGCACCTTCAAGAGGGTCGACCTTCTTCTTAAGCTGTAACATTCTACGCTTGTACTCCAGATCGCTCCAGCGGAACTTCTTCCTTTTAAGCTCTAGCTTGCGTGCTGCAAACATGCCCATTGGAGACTTACTGCCAGGCATAAACTTCAGCTTGTTCTCACTTTTCACGGTTTAAAAAGTTTTATGTCTAAAGCTACGCCAACTTGAGTTATGGTTGATTACGCGGCTCCGCTAAGCCAGGATTAAACTCGACCACCCGAAGGTCGCTTATTCCAAAGTATCTTGAGAGTAATAGCTTCGCTCTATAAGCATTCCTACCTTGCCTTCCTATCGCTATTCCCAATTGACCCGGGGCAGCACGAGCTACTACTATTTTTCGGCCACCCTCCTCCTTAACCTCAACCTGAACTATTTTTGCAGGGTAAAGAGTGCTCTTTGCAAGCTCCTCGATAGTTTCTCCATCCTCGACTACCTCCACATCACGTTTAAAGACATCTCTCAGCATTCGAATCTTCGACCCGTTTTTTCCTACAGCGAGACCCGCAAGACCCTTATCGACGACGAAAATTAAGCGGTTGTATTGAGTGTCTACAACACAATCCTTGGGCGGAACCTTGGTTATGTTTTCAAATAGACCCATCATTTGAAGCTCTTCATTGCCGAGTCGGCGTCCACTCGAAGCCAGGCTCATGTAGCTCCCTGTGTTAACATTAAGATGTTACTCTCGCCCGGATCAAGTATGGCAATAGCTGATACCAAATAGGGCTTGTTGCATGCAGCTCCTAGTTCTCTGCTACTCCCGTTGAAGACGTATACTGGTATTTGCGATAGAGAAGCGTAATACTTTATCTCCTCACTTATGTGACTGGGCGCGTTCCGGGCGAGAATAACGAGTTTTGCCTGAGCGTTGATTATCGCCTTAATTGTCCTCCTATATCCTAGGAAAGCTTTTCCTGTCTTTAACACCGTCTGTAATTCTCTAATTAGATCACTACTACTCATTTACCCTCACCTTCACCAACACTGCGCTGATACTTCATTTTAAGCTTTACAGCGCCTGTTCCTACAGGGATAGGTTTACTCTCTATTATAACGTTTTCTATAACCCCTTTGAGTTCATCAATCTCGCCTCGCATGGCAGCCTCAATCAAATTCTTAACCGTAACCTCGAAGCTTGCACGGGCAAGTATACTTCCTTTCTCGCCGGCAACTCCATGCCTACCCACCTGCCTAACTTTCCCTGTATAGGTCATTGCGTCAGCAACCATGAGGATGTGCCTGTAATCTACGTCTAATCCGTGTTCGTCGAGAACCTTCTTTATCTCTTTTATAATTGCAGCCCTTGCGGCCTCTATTCCTAAAACTTCGTATATTTCTATGATGTTATTGGTTACAGTCCTTCGAGGATCGACTCCCTCTATATTCAAAACAGCCTGGAGGTTACTACCCTCGGTTAGAATAACATATTCCTTTAGATTGCCGTTATCGTCCCTAATTGGTTTCACAATTGCATGTCTGATGCCTTTAATTCCTTTTACGCGCAAGTCGAGAATCCTGTCATACATTCTCCTAAACTTGATAAGATCCTCGAGCTCCGTGTAGAATATTATCGTGGAGTTATCTTCCGACACCTCTATTTTTCCTTTCTTACCCTTAACCCGGTTTAAGGCCTTAACTATATCATCAACAGTAACGCCGCGGTTCTCCATCATTTCAGGGTCCAACTCGAGGATGATGCTTTTTTCATAAAAGTCCATTACAATACTCTTGCTCAAGGTCTCGACTGTTGTTAGTTCTATCTCCCTGGCTATTCTGAGTGCCTCCTGCTCGTTCGTAGCTATTTCTGGTTCCAGGTAAATCTCCATCATAGGTGTTGAAGGCTCTCTTCTAAGATCCACTATCTCGATCAGTCTTGGTAGACCCAGAGTTACGTTTAACTCGCGTACACCAGCAAAGTGGAAAGTTCTGAGCGTCATCTGGGTTGCAGGCTCGCCAAGAGACTGAGCTGCAACCATTCCGACTGCTTCTCCTGGAGCTACAAGGCTTGACAGATATCTGCGTACGGCCTCCTCCAATACTTGAAGAGCTTCACCTCGAGTAAGCTTGTACTCGAGTATCTTTTCGTATAATTCCCTCCTTAGTGAAAGCGGCAACATGTCGTGGTATTTCTCAATCTCGCTCCATAACTCTTCTGGACTTATGGGTTCTCTCATCATGCTTCACCTCTCAAAGCGATAATCTTCTTAACCAATTTTTCGACATCAACGGGTTTACCGTGATCACTTCTCGCGGGATCAACACCGTCTTCACCGTAGCGGAATTGTATTATCATCCCTTCACTGTTGCGAACCGTCCCGTCATATGCCACGTAAAAGTCTTGAATGGCGCTTTGCAAACGCCTATACATGTAACCGCTCTGAGCAGTGCGTACAGCAGTGTCTACAAGTCCCTCTCTTCCGGATATAGCATGGAAGAAGAACTCCACGGGAGATAGGCCTCGACGGAAGCTGCTGTAAACAAATCCTTTCGAGGCAGGGGAAAGCTCTCCTTTATCGAAATGTGACAGTGTTCGCTCGGTGAAGCCACGCTCGATCCTCTTCCCTCTAACAGACTGTTGTCCCACGGTGGCAGCCATTTGCGTCAGGTTCAGCATGCTACCTCTAGCCCCCGTCCTGGCCATTATGACCGCGTGATTCATTAGACCGAGATACGCTCCAGCTATTTCTCCCGCCCGGCTACGTGCCTCCGCTAGAACGTTCATGATTAGATCTTCCAACGTTTCTTTCCTCGTTTTTCCTGGCATTGGCTGTAGCTCGCCCCGCTTATATTGCTCTATAAGCTCCATGACCCTTTGTTCCGCTTCACGTAAAACCTTCTCAATGTCTCTCTGCGCCTCATCCGGGATCTCGATACTGTCAACACCCATCGTGAAGCCATGCATATCGAGGTAAATGATAAACATCTTGTATAACCCGTCCATGATTTCCTTAGCCTTCCCGACGCCATACTCCCTTATTATCTCATGGAGTACGGTGCCGTGTTTTTCTGCACCTATAGCCTGCTTATCGAAGACGCCCAGTAAGAGTTTTCCGTTCTTTATGAGGATATAGCCGTCATTTTCACAAAACTCCTGGTCACATTTCCCGGAAGATGGCGCTACGGCAGCCCTGCCCACGTAGTCCATGTCTGGGGGCAAGAAAACGCTGACTAGCTGTTTCCCAGTCCAGTAGGGGCCTGGTTTTAGAATGGCAGGTTCGGGTAGTGATCCTTTGTAATTTGCATTATACAGCAGAGTTGTGGCTTTATGCTTGTCAAAAAGTGAATCCTTTCTGGTTAACAGGTACGCACCCGTTATATAATCGTGGATTGCTCCAATGATGGGTGCCCCATACCTGGGAGTCATTATATGCTCCTGGACCAGCATCAATGTTCTTGCCTCGGCCCGTGCTTCCTCGTTTTGAGGCACATGGAGGTTCATCTCGTCTCCGTCAAAGTCAGCATTATAGGGTATCGTGACTAGGAGGTTCAGCCTGAATGACTTGTAAGGCAATACTTTGACTATGTGAGCCATTATGGACATACGATGAAGTGAAGGTTGCCTATTGAAGAGAACTACATCCCCATCCTGGAGATGTCTCTCAACTATAAACCCGGGCTTCAAGGTTTGAGCGACTTCTTCACGATGCTTTACGTATCTAAGATCTATGCGCGAGCCATCAGGCCTTATGATATAATTTGCGCCAGGCCATTTTTCAGGCCCGTTAATTACGAGCCTTCGTAGTTTCTCTATGTTCCAACTGGTCACTTTTTCTGGTACTGTTAATACTTTAGCTACGTCCTCGGGTACGCCCACCTCATTTATACTCAGGTTGGGGTCCGGGGACACAACCGTTCGTGCCGAGAAATCCACTCTTTTTCCGGCTAAGCTCCCTCTAAATCTACCCTCTTTACCCTTTAGACGTTGTGCAAGTGTCCTTAAGGGTCTGCCTGATCTATGCTTCGCTGCAGGAACCCCTGGGAGCTCATTATTGAAATATGTGGCTACATGATATTGAAGCAATCCCCATAGGTCCTCTATTATTAGCGGCGGCGATCCAGCCTCTATACTCTCTTTTAGTCTCTGATTCACTCGTACAATATCCACTAACTTATGGGTGAGGTCATCCTCGCTCCTGTCACCTGACTCCAGCGTGATAGACGGCCTCACGCTTGGAGGCACAACGGGAAGCACTCTTAGAACCATCCATTCAGGCCGGGCCTCTTTAGGATCCAACCCTAGAAGTTCAAGGTCTTGGTCTGGGATTCTCTCGAGTCTTTCGCGGATCTCTAGAGGTGTAAGTTTTATAAGCCCGCCTTCTCGCTCCTCATAAAAAGTATAAGGTTTCTCAAGCTTAATCTTGTATTGAGGACTACCGCAATGGGGGCATTTTTGAACCTTTGAAGCTTCCTTAATAATCGCTTGTGCATATTTGTATTTAAGCGGAGGCCAGTGTTTTGCCACCGCGTTTATTCTTTTCTTCCATGTCTCGATCCTATCCTGCGGTAGCTTTACTCTTCCACAGTATCTACAAGTAGCCTTAAGGAGGTTAGCGATATATGGTGAGAACTCGGGGTGAATAACAGGTCTGGCCAGTTCGATGTATCCGAAGTGGCCTGGGCAGTTCACAGCTCTATTACCGCATGTCTGACACGTAGTGCCTGGTTCGATCGATCCAAGCCTACGATCCATTAAGCCTCCAGGTATCGGTAGTCCCTCCTCGTCATAAAGCTCGGACGTCTCAACACGCATTACCGAGATTTTCCTGATAAGGTCAGGTGATAGAATTCCGAACTTAACACCAGCAACAATTTTATGCGAATTACTCATGTGAACCACCTCATATCGAAATCTTGTCTTTTAACAGTAGCTTGACAGATATTCCTAGGCCAGTAAGTTCCTGTAAAAGCAATTTGAAGGCGTAGGAGACTTCGACTGGATGAAGCTTTCCCTTCTCTTCGCCACATACAGGGCATACGGGAATATTTTTCTTGGCATCAAACCATCCGGTGTAGCCGCAGTTCTCGCAAACCCAGATTGTGGTTTTATCGGAGCTTTCTAGGAGCCTCTCGCGCAGTAGGAGAGCTGCACCGTGCCCTACGAGACAATCTTTCTCCATCTCACCAAACCTTAGTCCTCCTTCTCTAGCTCTTCCCTCTGTTGGCTGCCTGGTGAGTATCTGTACTCTGCCACGCGCCCTAGCGTGCATCTTGTCCGCGACAAGGTGGTGTAGCTTTTCGTAAAAGACAACTCCTATAAATATCTCGGCTTCAAGCTTTTCGCCTGTTATCCCATTATAAAGAACCTCTCTGCCATCGCTCCTAAATCCATAGCTTCTAAGCAATTCCCTAATGTCGTCTACGCTAGGAGCCTCGAAAGCCGTAGCATCTATGCGTTTTCCTGAGAGAGCTGCGACCTTGCCTGTTATAGCCTCGAGGAGTTGTCCAACAGTCATTCTGGAAGGTATCGCGTGAGGGTTGATGATTAGGTCAGGTGTTATTCCCTCTTCCGTGAATGGCATGTCTTCCTGAGGGACTAGAAGCCCGACAACGCCTTTCTGACCATGTCTCGACGCAAACTTGTCGCCAACCTCTGTGGGTCTCAGATCCCTGACTCTAACCTTTACGAGCTTTACACCTTCTGGGCTCTCCACAAGTACTACTTTGTCCACTATGCCGCGCTCGCCGTGCCTGAGAATTATCGAAGTATCCTTTCTCCTAGAAATCGTTCTAGGTTCGTAGGTCCCAGTATAGAACCTGGGGGGACTGGTACGCCCTATTACTACTTGTCCTCCTTTTAATTCGCTCTCCACGTGTGCTATTCCATCGACCTCGTCGAGTGCTTCATAAGCTTCTATTGGTTTAAGATCCAGGAGCTCCTCCTCAGGCCTCGGCTTTTCGAATTTGTCTTCCATGCCGCCTGGATACCTGCGCTCCTCGGCCTCGTAGGTTCGTAAGAAGACTGATCTCGTCATTCCCCGCTCAATGGAGGCTTTATTGATTATGACCGCGTCCTGTATGTTATAACCGCCGCCTGTCAATACAGCCACAACCATGTTTGTTCCATAGGGCAGAGAGTCTATAGGGAGAAGGTCAAAAATCCTAGTCTTAACTAATGGCTTCTGTGGATAATACATAATATGCATTCGGGGATCCATTCTAAGCTTGAAGTTGAGAGTCGGTATTCCTAGTGACTGCTTAGCCATAGCTGCTTGGTAAGAGTTTCGGGGAGATTGATTGTACTCGATGAAGGGTATGGTCATCGCTATTACGCCTAGGATAGCAGAGGGAACTATTTCGAGGTGTGTGTGCTTCGGAGTCAGTTTTTCTGGGGAGTCAGCTATAAGCGCGTTTTCCTCTTCCTCAGCATCCAAGTACTCTATAATACCGTTCTGAATTAAGTCGCTCCATGTCCATGCCCCCTCGCGTATCATCTTGATATGCGATGGCTTTAGCTTCGGTTGGGCATTCTCGACAATTATCAAGGGTCTTCGCAATCTCCCAGCATCACAATTCACGTAAACTTCCTCGATGCGTCCTTGTTTGTATATCGCTACGTTAACCTCATGGCTAATCCTACCCTGTCTCCGCAAACTTCTTATGGTTGAGACTAGAACGTCACCGTCCTCTACAAATCCTATAAGCCTACCGTTGAGATAAACCCGGGCTCCGGACACGTTTAAACCAACACTCCTCTCTAGGGGTATAACGTTGAGGCGAGTTACGAGTAACTCATAGATTTCCCTCTCATTATACCCGTTGGAAAGGGTTGCGAGCAAAGCCAGGTTCTTAACTAGGCCACAGTTCTGTCCTTCAGGGCTTTCAACTGGGCAAAGCCTCCCCCATTGTGTAGCGTGTAATTCTCGCGCTTCAAAGTGAGGCTGAGTTCTTGAGAGAGGAGAAACAACCCTTCTAAGATGAGATAGTGTAGAGAGGTAGTTTGTCCTATCGAGTATCTGGCTTACTCCTGTTCTTCCACCCACCCAGTTTCCAGTGGCAAGAGCATGACGCAGTTTATCGGTTATAATGTCAGGTCTAACTATACTGATTATGTTGATATCCCGTCCTTTTGTCATGTGACGCTCCAGCGTGTATGTCATCTCTCGAACTAGCTGCTTAAAGGCTACCCTGAATACCTGCCCTATAAGCTCCCCGGCATGTCTTAATCTCTTGTTCGCAAGGTGATCCTTGTCATCGGGTCCGCGAAGCCCTATCTTTAGCTCTAGTAGCCGGGCTACCATCTGTCCTACGAAATAAGCTTTTGCCAATCTTGCAGACTTTGTTCGACCAACGTGAGGTAGAAAGTTTTCGTCTAAAATCTGTTCAGCTCTCTCGATTCTAACGTTCCGTGGTTGTCCTGTGGCTACTCTTGAACCAATATAGTCTAGCGCGTCCTCTACTGTTGATGCAATCTTTGATTGTTCAAGAAGGATTGGAAAGAACTCTTGCTGTATTTCAGGATTATTGCTAATCGCATAGACAATGTCTCTATCCTTCTGGAGCCCTAATGCTCTTAGAACAACAACAACGGGAATTCTCTGAGGTACATGTGGAAAACTTATGTAAATCATTCCGTCCTTCATTCTCTCCACGGTAATGGGTACCTTGTATCCCGCCGCCACCGAGAAAACCTTCGCTGTGTGAGTTACAGACGTCCCTGTACCGCCGTAGTCGACCAGAACCCTGTTTACCGATAGATCCTCCTGCATTACTACTACTCTTTCAGAGCCGTTAACTATGAAATAGCCGCCAGGGTCGTAGGGGTCCTCTCCTAGTTTTATTAGATCCTCTTCTGAGCTTATGCGGGATAGAATACACTTGTTGCTTCTAACCATTATAGGCAGCATTCCTATGAAGACTCTCTCGGTTTTTCTTTCTTCACCGTCCACATATAGTGTCATGTTTAGGTAGACGGGAGCAGCATAAGTGATATTTCGCAGACGTGCTATCATCGGGGTTAGAGTGATCTCAGAGCCGTCAGCCTCCTTGAATATTGGTTCCCCCACCTCTATCCTACCAAACTTTATCTCAACACCATGAGCCTCCAGTTTTATACCACCAATCTCATCCACGATTTCCTGTAATCCTTTTTCTAGGAGTATGTTGAAAGAGTCCAGGTGTTGTCTCACAAGACCTAATTCCTTGACATATGCTTTGACAACCTCCCAGCGATCCTCTCTAGTTAATACCTTGCTCTCCATAGACATCACCCTGGCACTACAAGACGAAATGCCACCGACTCTCCAGCGGTTGGGCTTTGCCTTATAAACATAATAACGTCGCCGGGCTTAGCGCCCAAGGCCTTTGCCACAGGATCCGTTGAGAAAATCCAGGGCAACTCTGTCTTTTTTAAACCCATTATTTTGAGTATACGCTTCGCTTCGTCACGTGAAAGTAAAACAGACTTCGGTACAAGCTCATGCTCAAGAACATTAAGTTTACGAGGCATAATCAACCTCACTTTTAGACTAGTTGATAGCGTTAAGAGTCCTGTTTTTAAACATTTCGTTAGGACTGCCCTTGAGACTCTTACCCTGAAAAGAGGCTGTTCTTAAATTAGAGAACTTACCAACAGTGAAACCAGAAGCTTAAATACATGTCTCTTTGAAGCTATTCCGGATCGGGGATGAACGCTGAGGGAGACAGGAATCCCAGAGCAGTTTCATTAGATGAGCTCACTGAGCTATGTGTAAGACGTGGCTTCTTTTATCCTACAGGGAAGATATATGGAGGGCTAAGCGGCTTTTACGATTATGGACCGTTAGGAGTAGACCTAATGAGAAATATCCTAAACGATTGGTGGTGGTTTTTTGTCGAAAAAAGAGAAGACATCTATGGCATATATGGCAGCATAATAACTCATCCAAGGACGTGGGAGGCTAGCGGTCACGTTGAGAGCTTCATAGACTACATCGTTACTTGTAAGAGGTGTGGAGCCGAGTACCGAGCCGATCATTTGTTAGAGGATCTGGGAATTAAGGTAGTTGATTATTCAATTGAGAGCCTAAAGAAATTGATTCATGAGAACAATATTAGATGCCCCTCATGCGGAGGCGAACTCACGGATCCTCGAACTTTCAACTTGATGTTTGCAACAGCACTCGGTCCGAAAAAGGACCCCCCTTTCACGGTTTATCTAAGGCCAGAGACAGCCCAGCTTATCTTCGTTAATTTCAAGAATATAGTTTTCACAATGGGGGCTACGCTTCCATTCGGAATAGCGCAATATGGAAAGGCTTTCAGGAACGAGATCTCTCCGAGAAACTTTCTTTTCAGGCTACGAGAATTCATTCAGATGGAGATTGAATACTTTGTAAATCCAAGGAAACTCGATGAATGCCCATATTTTGACTCGATACGACATCTCAAGATTAACCTCTTAACCGCTGAGGATCAAGAGAAAGGTACAGATTCAGCTAAAAAGATCACGATAGGTGATGCAGTCCAGAACGGTCTTATAGGCTCTAAGTGGCACGCGTATTGGATAGCAGAGTCCCTCAAATGGCTTTGGCGTATAGGCCTTTCACCTGACAACCTGCGTGTACGAGAACACGTGAAAACAGAGCTCGCACACTATGCAGTCCAGACATTTGACATTGAGTATTACTTCCCCTTCATGGGCTGGAAGGAGATTGAGGGTATTTCAAATAGAGGGGACTACGACCTGAGAAGGCACCAGGAATTTAGTGGGGAATCTCTCCACATAGTCGACGGAGATGAAAAAGTTATTCCTTATGTGATAGAGCCGTCTTTCGGCTTGGAAAGAGTAATTCTAGCCCTGTTGACCGAAGCCTATGTTAAGGAGGAAAAACGAGTATATTTAAAAATAAAACCTTCAATAGCACCGTTCAAGGCTGCTATATTTCCTCTTGTCAAGCGAGACAATATTGATGTCCTGGCAAGAGAGATCTATGAGGAACTTCGCGAACACATCAGAGTTTATTATGACGAGGATGGAAGCATTGGGAAACGTTATGCAAAAGCTGATGAGGTCGGAGTCCCCTACTGCATCACAGTTGACGGTCAGAGCCTGGAAGATGGTACAGTCACAGTCAGATACAGAGACACCAGACAACAAGAAAGGGTGCATAGGGAGAAACTACTCGAATTTTTATCTCTGAAAACGCGACCTTAAGAGAAAAATTAATATCCTATATCATATTGCTACAAATACGGGCAGGGCCGGTAGCTCAGCTAGGAAGAGCGACGGTTTGCCTAGTCCTCCTAGGCAGGTTGAGGCTTTTAACCCGTAGGACCCGGGTTCAAATCCCGGCCGGCCCGTAATCTTACAGTTTAAAACGCTATCTCTCGGAAAAGCCAGTACATCAATCATTTACTTGAAAGAACGATCACCCTCTAGGAATGCTAATGGTTTTATATTTTTGTCAGAGGTGTAAAAATGATGATGAGTGACTTGCCGTCTGAATAGGAATGAGGAACGGCACACGAAGGCTGAAAAAACTTTTAACCTGGACTTTTGTGAATTATTTTTGTCAGGGGGCCCGTAGTCTAGCGGTAGGATGTCGCCCTTGCGCAGCGAGTCGCGCGGCGAGCACAAGGAATTCGTATATGGGGTTCGCCGGAGATCGGCGGAGGTCCCGGGTTCAAATCCCGGCGGGCCCACCAGGCTATAATCTTGGGGGTTCTAGTGTGTCTTCCCCGCTTACCATTCCTCGAGGATGCTTTCAAGAGTGTCTCTGTGCTCTTC
>NZ_JBMFLX010000011.1:0-34215 GCF_049970975.1 Infirmifilum sp.
GAAGAGAAACGAAGAAATACCTCTTAATGCTCGAGAAAGCTCTATAAGTGAGTTTGTTCAAAGGCAAGCTTCACCAGCTTTTAGCCCTCGGAAAAAAAGGTAGTGAGGCATATCTTGTTGAAGGAGAAAATATTACAAGGTATAGGCTTCTCGAGAAAGCACTAAAGGAGAATAAACATATTTCTCGACTCATATTCACGAAAGCCCAACCTCTCAATCACGCTTTAAAATAGAACCTCGCAAGGCATAATAGATTACTAGCAAGAAGACAATAAACACAGGCAACAACAGTACGAGAGGCACATTTCTCTCTAGTATTCTTCGAAGAGCAAGTCCAGGATCAAATTCTCTTTTAAAAGCTTTCCTCTCTATTTTAACCGTAGAAGTACTAACTGACACCTGTGAAACTTTAGGGTCGGTCTCTACCACCTGTATTTTGGGACAGGGCCGCTCCTTAACTACGCCTCTAAGCAATCTCCACCCATAGATGGATTTTGAGTAATAGCTAAGCTCACTTGTATCATCCAAGAATAACGTCGAGTTGATACTGGGACCGCTGAGCTGATAGTTTACTGCAACGTCTCCCTTAAGGCTCCCAGCTATAATACCGCCCGGGTAGTATAAAAAGAAATGCTTTCCTCCTATGTCTCCCGTCAAGTCGAGACTTGGCTCACTGCGCACTATTTCAAGCCTGCTCTCGTTGAAGATCCAGCCCTCGATCTCGTCTTCGACAAGCAGGAATGGATCCTTCCTCCCTTCCTCAAAAACACCCGAACCAACAATATACACTCGACCAGTATCAGGATCCACATATACCCTTTTAAGGTAAGTCTCTCCCAGGCTTAAATAGCCTCTCAACCACAAAATACCGCCAATACGCGACACTCTAAGCAGGAAGCCCTGGGTTCCCTCACCCCCCATGGTATAGCCTACGATTACGTAATCCCCGTTACGTGTGACTCCAACATCCTCTCCGCTGTCTATCCCGGCCCCTCCAATACTCCAGCTATCAACTAAAGTCAAGTCGTCCCTTACTTTTAAGAGAAGAACGTCGCCCTGAGAAACATTATAAGCCCACGTCTCCCCTAAAACCATAATATTCTCGCCGTCGAATATCAACCGCTTCGCAACGTCGGGATAATCGACACTACCATAGCATCTCAACCCCAGGAGCCTTCCTTCCAGGTTAAAGCGTGCGACAAGTACATCTAGATCCCCTCTCGGAGTCTGTGCAAAATATCCTGCAACCATAATAGCCCCATCATGATATGTGGCGTCAGATAGGAAAATATCAGTAGAACCTTTCAGACGAAAACTTTTGGTTTTGTCCTTGTCGTGATATAAGACAAGCCCCTCTACACCTTCACCAGGGCTCCCACCATACCCGCTTAGTATAAAGCTCCCATTAATTTCTCTTGAAGATAGAATCATACCTCTAGAAACCCACTGGTAAAGAAGCCCTCCTTCCGGGGAAAGAAGTAAAACGCTTGGGAGAGGGCTCAAAGCCGAACCCGTAAAACCTCCAACGGCGATATACTGGCCCGATATAGCTCCGCTCAAACTATTGAAAGGTGAAGGACTGTTTGTACAGATGGTGCTTAGGGAAAAAAAGATCCAGACCACTGCAAAAAGCGTTATTAATGTAATTACTCTCATTACGAGCTCTACCTTACTTCTACGTTAAAGACAAATATATGTTATCATGTTAAATATTTTTTACTCAATCTTTTACATTGGAAAGCGCAGTGAAAATAACAAATGTCTCTTATTAGGAGCGAAAAATTAAAATATTTTATCATTACACTGTATTAACGACACCCATGAAAAACAAGGTAGCACTTGTTATTGTCCTCCTATTAGCCTTATCAATACTGCTACCACTGCTCAGAGCCCAACCCCAAGGTCCATGGGTAGATGAGGTCGACTTCTTCGCCGAGAAAGACCCAGCCAAAGTCATCGACATGCTCAGCAAGGGAGACATGCAGATCTACTTCACCGAAATACGCGCCGACCCAGCTCTTATGCAGAAAATTAAGAGCGACCCCAACCTCAAGTACACGTACTCTTACGGTCTCTACTATGATTTGACTTTTAACCCTGTGGGCCCCGAGTTCCCAGCTACTGGAAAGCTCAACCCCTTCTCAGATCCAAGGATACGCGAGGCCATGAACTGGCTCGTCGACAGAAACTACATAGCTAACGAGATATTTGGTGGCTTAGCTGTACCGAAATGGCTACCTATCGTCAACGTCTTCCCAGACTACGCTAGGATAGCTGACACAGCCAAGGCCCTTGAAGCAAAGTATAGCTACGACTTCGAGAAGGCCAAGGCCGTAATCTTCGAGGAGATGTCCAAGCTTGGCGCCACATTTAAAGATGGAAAGTGGTACTACAAGGGAAGCCCCGTCGAGATAACGATCCTTATACGCACCGAAGATCATAGGAAGCAGATCGGCGACTATGTAGCGGATCAGTTGCAAAAGCTAGGCTTCACAGTCATAAGGAGGTACGGAACCAGCCGAGACCTTGCTCCGCTGTGGATACGCGGAAACCCCGCTGATGGGAAATGGAATATTTATACTGGTGGATGGATTACGACCGCCGTCGAGCGTGACTCTGCCAGCAACTTTGGCTTCTTCTATACTCCTCTAGCCAGCTATATGGGGCCACTCTGGCAAGCCTATAAGCCGGACCCCATCTTCTACGAGGTGGCAACTAAGCTCTGGAACGGCCAGTTTACCTCAATGGAGGAGAGAACCCAACTAATAGCTAAGGCAGCTGAGCTCGCCCTTAAAGACTCTGTACGCATATGGCTTGTAGACCAAATAGCCCCTAGGGTTTACCGCAAGGAGGTTCAGTGCGCCTCTGACTTCTCAGCAGGCTTCGACAACAACCTATGGCCCATGACCCTTCGCTACGTTGGCAAGGAGGGAGGAACCATAAAGGCTGGGATGCGTGAGGTTTTAGTTGATCCCTGGAACCCTGTCGCCGGCACCAACTGGGTCTACGACTCGGTGCTCTTAATGGCAGTGGACGACTACGCCTACAGGACAAACCCCTACACAGGCCTCCAAATGGCTAACAGGCTTGTAAGCGCCGAGGTGTACGCGCTGAAGGGTATAGTGACTCAGTCCAGCAGTGACTGGCTCAAACTCACCTTTGTTGACAAGGTCGAAGTCCCAGCGGATGCGTGGTATGCTTACGACGTTAAAACTGGGAAAGTCATCACTTCAGGAGAAGCTGGAGTGAAGTACGCCCAGGTAAAGATTGTCGCAAACTATGGTGACGTTCTAGGCAAGATTAAATATCACGACGGAACAACAATGACTCTCGCCGACTGGCTGATAGGCTGGCCTCTTACCTTCGCACGTGTAGACCCCTCCAGCCCACTTTACGACAAGTCTGCGATAGCCTCATTCCAGCAATGGAGGGATATGATGCGAGGTTGGAGAATCGTCAGCACCAGTCCTCTAGTCATAGAGTACTACGTGAACTACACGGCGCTAGACGCGGAAGCCATAGTCTTCGGCTTCGCGGGCTGGCCATCCAACCCATGGCACATGCTTGCTATTGGAATAAGGGCGGAGGAGAAGGGCCTCCTCGCGTTCAGTGCAGATAAAGCTGGCGAAATGAACGTTGAGTGGATGAACTATATCGGCGGGCCAAGCCTCGATATACTCTCAAAGATGTTAAGCGAGGCCCAGAGTGAGGGATACATACCATTTAAAGCCTTCATGTCTAACTACGTTAAGCCAGACGAAGTAAACGCAAGGTACACGGCTTTAAAGAACTGGTACCAGGCCCACGGCCACTTCTATGTCGGTGCTGGTCCCTTCTACCTTGACAAGGTAGACTACAACGCTCACATAGCTGTGCTGAAGGCTAACAGAAACTTCCCCGACAAGGCGGATCGATGGTCCTTCCTTGCCACTCCACCGATACCAGAAGTCAGTGTAAAGGTTCCCGATATAGTGGTGCCAGGCGCCGAGGCTACATTTACTCTCAACATTAACGTCGGTGGTAAGCCCTACCCGACCGGGCGCATAGACTTCGTCAAGTACATGGTGCTAGACGCGCAGGGTAACGTATATGCCAAGGGTGTTGCAACCCCACAAGCCGACGGCGTTTGGATTGTGAAACTATCTGGCGAAGATACTGGAAAACTGACCCCTGGAAGCTACAGGATACTTACAATTACCCTGAGCAAGGATGTCGCGACACCAGTACTTGTCGAGAAACCATTCACGGTGACTTCACAGATAGCCTACTTCCAGACGCTCCTCACTCAGGTACAAAGCTCGCTTGAATCCAAGTTAGGCTCGCTTCAAGCAGGAATAACCGACGTCAACAACAAGGTCAACAACCTTAGCAGCCGCGTAAGCGGAATCGAGTCCACACTGAACATGGCTCTAGCCCTTAGCGTCGTCAGCCTCCTCCTCGCGATCGTGGCACTCGCTATGGGTCTTAGAAAGCCAAAAACCGTTGAAAAAACTTCACAGGAGGCAACTCAAGTCAAATCGTGAAATATATTTTTTTCTGATTTTTTATTTAGCTTTGGCTTGTAATCTATATATTTTTCTTTAAAGTAAAATTTTTTAAGAGTATCCGTCTAAAATGTTTAAAGCGTGAAGTAGATGATCCCATGGGGCTTCCTTAAATACATAGTCAAGCGCGCCGTGGTCCTATACTTGACAGTGGTCATTGCAATATATGCAACCATTCTCATCGCGAACATGGGTGGTAAAGTAGATGAGATTGTCATAGGTGACATACGGATGTCTATAGGTCAAGCCATAAGTCAGAATCCACAATACCGTAATCTCCCCGGTGAGGAGAGGGCAAAGCTGATTGAGCAGTTAGTTCAACAAGAGATTCACCGGCGAGGCCTTGATACGCCTTTCTTTGTAAGGAGCCTGATATACTTGAGGGATGCGCTAACATTGGATCTGGGCAAAGCCCTAACCATGCGAAGCGACACGGGCTCAATGTTGGTGAGAAACATTATTCTCGAGAGGCTACCTAACACTGTGCTTCTCTTCACCACAGTGACTGTAATCAACTTCTTTTTACATCTGTTTGTCGGATTGTATCTTTCGCGTCATTATGGAAGCCTTTTAGACAAGGCAACAGTGGCTTTATCTCCTACTTCCGTAATCCCGGGATGGTTTTACGGTATATTCTTAATCTTAATATTTTATTCCTGGCTGCATGTACTGCCCCCCGGGGGGCTAGTGGATGTTCCACCGCCTGAGAATCCAGTGGACTATGCTTTAAGCGTGCTCAAACACATGATACTTCCAATGCTCTCATGGATTATTTCCGGGCTCTTCCTAGGTATTTATGGCAACCGTACATTTTTCCTTATATTCTCTACGGAGGACTATGTTGAGGCGGCCAAGGCCAAGGGGCTTCCGCCTCGCCTTATCGAAACAAGATACATTTTAAGGCCTACGCTTCCACCCATAATCACTAGTTTTGCCTTGTCTCTTATAGGGTCGTGGGGCGGTGCAATTATTACCGAGACAGTGTTTAACTGGCCTGGTTTAGGTCTAGTGACATACAACGCTATATCTTCTTTTGACACTCCTGTTATAGTTGGAATAACCGTAATCTATGCTTACTTGTTAATGATTACTGTACTGATATTGGATGTGATTTACGGGTGGCTTGATCCTAGGATAAAGGTTCAATATAGGTGAAAGGTTATGAGTTCAAGTAGAGGGTTTGCAAAATCGATAATCAATACTCTGCGAGAGCTGGTGAGCTATAAATCAGGGGTTCTTGGCCTTATAATGCTCCTTTTACTTGTTGTGTTTTCAATATATACTATCGTGACTATACCCATGGATAGGGCAATAGCAATGTGGCGTGGAGAGGGCGATATGTGGATAGAAAACCCACGTTTAGCCCCGCCTGAATGGATACAGTTTTTTGTTGGGAAAAACCTTCCCAAGACGATGAAGTTTGATTCACGCGAGATCAGTTTAAACGTTGCTAAGTCATCAGCTCCTGTTGTCGGCACAAATATGAGAAAGGTTCACATAGAGTTCACCTTCAACTACGAGTATGATGATTTCCCCTCCGAACTCAATATGTTCTTTTCGAGCAACTTTTCCAAAACCACCGGAGCTCCAATCATTACAATCACCTGGGTTAAGCCTAGTGGTGATAGAATAAATCTTGGCGATTACTACATGACAGACAACAAGTACAGTCTCTATTTTGTAATTGATCCTATCACGCGTGCCCTCGTCTCGTATGTTCGCCAGAACTACGGTGTCGAGCCCAGTGATCTAATAACTAACATACAGTTTCTCTTTGGTAAGTTTACAAAGGAGGCTTTACAGAAGGGGAACTTAGAGGTTGAGAAGGGAACGTATAAAGTTATCATTGACGCCACCGTCTTTGGTAATGCAGATCTTGACTGCAGGATGATTGTTTATGGTGATGTTTATGGAATTGCCGGAACAGATCACTTACGTAGACCGCTAGAAATTGCGCTCATGTGGGGCGCTCCTGTAGCGCTCGCTTTCGGTTTGACAGCATCGCTCGTAACAACCTTTGTCGAGATGATAATTGCTACTCTCAGTGGCTATTTTGGAGGTCTTCTAGATAATTTGATTCAGCGCGTAACGGAAGTATACATGGTGCTCCCCTTCCTCCCCTTCTTGATATTAATTTCAGTCTTTTATGGCTTAAACATATGGACTCTCCTCGTGGTCGTAATTATTCTAAGCATATTTGGACCGGGAATTAAGTCTACTAGAGCATTGGTGATGCAGATAAAGGAATATCCATACATTGAGGCCGCGAAAGCTTATGGCGCGTCCGACCTTAGGATAATATTTCTATATATTATTCCAAAGATACTACCACCAATAGTCCCTGGCCTCATCTCGGCTGTACCTGGATACGTTTTTCTAGAGGCGGCCCTGGCTTTACTCGGACTAGGAGATCCATCCTTACCCACTTGGGGGAAGGTAATAAACAATGCCTACGAGCAAGGAGCACTTTATAAGGGCTATTACTACTGGGTTCTAGAGCCGTCAGCCTTCCTCATATTCACTGGTCTTTCGTTCGCCCTACTCGGTTTCGCGCTAGACCGGATCGTTAATCCAAGACTCCGAGAAATGTAGAGGTGAAAATGTGATGGCTAATATTGTTTTATCCGTTCGGGATCTATATTTATACTATCGAACGAGGAAGGGTGTGGTAAAAGCTGTAGACAAGGTAAGCTTCGACTTAAAGCGCGGTGAAACAATCGCTATTGTTGGCGAGTCTGGATGTGGAAAAACCTCACTTGCAAGGGCCATAATACGGCTCTTGCCGAGAAATGTCGAGAAGTTTGATGGCGTAATAAGCCTTAATGGAACCGATGTAATGAAGATGGATGAGGAGGAGTTCAGGAAACGCGTAAGGTGGCAGAAGATATCTTATGTGTTCCAAGGGTCACAGAACGCTTTGAACCCTGTAATAAAGGTAGGTTTCCAGATTGCCGAACCACTTATGATTCACAAAGGTATGGGTAAGGAAGAAGCCCTCGCTGAAGCTAAAAAGTATTTGAGATTAGTCGGAATCCACGAGAGTTTCCTTGACAGGTATCCCTTCGAGTTAAGCGGTGGAATGAGGCAGAGAGCCGTCATAGCGATGGCCTTGGTGACAAACCCCGACGTAGTCATACTTGATGAGCCTACCTCGGCGCTCGACGTTATAACACAAGCTAACATTATAAACCTCTTAAAAAGGATAAAACAAGAGATGAATATTAGCTATATTTTCATTACACATGACGTCCCACTAACAAGCGAACTCGCAGACAGGGTCGCTGTGATGTATGCTGGACAAATAGTAGAGCTATCAGATGCCGACGAATTCTATGTATCACCCAAACACCCCTATTCTGAGAAGCTTATGGCCAGCGTCCCCACTCTACGAACCGACAAAAAACTCGAGTACATCCCAGGGACTCCACCAAGCCTCATCAATCCACCCTCTGGCTGTCGCTTCCATCCCCGGTGCCCATTTGCATATGAACGGTGTATTAAGGAAGAACCCCCACTGGCTGAGACAAGCAAGGGATCCCTTGTAAAATGTTGGCTTGTTCATGAAGGAAAGAGGTGATAGGTTATGAGCGAGGATAAGGTTCTTTTAAAAGCGGAGGACCTCAAGATGTGGTTTGAGGTTAGAAGAGGCCTCTTCGCCGAACCAATACCTCTACGCGCTGTGGACGGTGTCTCCTTCGACCTGGGTGTGGCTGAGGCTGTCTCTGTGGTCGGAGAGTCGGGGAGCGGTAAGACAACTCTTGGAAAAACTATTTTGAGGCTATACAAACCCACAGGCGGTAAACTAATCTTTAAGGGTAGAGACATAACCACCTTAGATGAAAAAGACCTAATGTGGTATAAGAAGGAGACCGGCCTCGTACAACAGGATCCTTACGGCGCCATGCCCTCGTTCATGACGATTTACCGTATCCTGGAAGAACCTCTAATTATCCACAAGATAGGTAGTAAGGAGGAGAGAGAGGAGATGGTATTTAAAGCCTTAGAGGAGGTTAGACTAACCCCTGTAGAAGACTTCGCCTTTAAATACCCGCACATGCTTAGCGGGGGTCAGCTGCAAAGGGTTGCTATTGCCAGGGCCTTAATACTTAGACCCAGTTTAGTTGTAGCAGACGAACCCGTCTCCATGCTCGACGCCTCAGTAAGGGTCGAGATTCTCAGCCTCATGAGGGAGCTTCAAGAGAAACGAAACATCAGTTTCATCTACATAACACACGACCTGTCAACCACGAGGTACTTCAGCGAGAAGATATTCATAATGTATGCTGGACATTTAATTGAGCGTGGACCTACAAAATCTGTTCTACGCAATCCGCTCCACCCATACACGCGTGCACTGCTCTCCGCGATTCCTGACCCAGACCCTGAGAACAGGAAACGTTTCCGAGACGTTCCACCAGGTGAGCCCCCAAGCCTTATAAATCCCCCACCCGGATGCCGTTTTGCGCCCCGATGCCCATTTGCAACTGACAAATGTAAGCGGGAAGAGCCGCCAGAAATAGAGGTCGAGAAAGATCATTTTGTCAAGTGCTGGCTTTACGCCTTCAGGTCCTAGGCAAGCCCCGTACCATATTTTTCCTGAAAGATTTCTATTAGCCTCCTACCATCACCCAGCATGTCGTGGTTATTATTGAAGAAAACATAGGCTTTGACAGGCTTGGCTTCGACTATCCTATCAGCAACCTCGTAAAGTTCTTCATCCATGTATCCATAATTATACCATGTAAGCCTTCCATGCATTCGTACGTACACGATGCCTTTAATGTTTATAACGCCCATACTGGGCAGCCCCTCGAATAGCGGCGAATCCGGTGTGACGACATAAACGCCCTTATCCTTAAGTATGTTAAGAGCTTCCATGGTGAACCAAGAAAGATGTCTTGGCTCTATCGCAATCTTCTCACAGGTTGCACTGAATAGCTCGATCCTCTTAACGACTTTTTCATTAAAGGTAAGGCTAGGTGGTAACTGGAAAAGGTAGAAATCAATACTTTCTTCAAGGTCCTTAAACCTTTCAAGAAATCTTTTCCAGGTTGGAAGAGCTTTTTCGTTAAGCTTTCTAATGTGAGTGATACTCCTGTGAACCTTGACGGACCAACGCAGCTCATGAGCTTTTTTTGACCATTCTTCGACATTTTCCTCTCTTGGAAAACTGTAAAAGCTCATATTGAGCTCTATGGCATTAAAACCAGACTCGCGTACATACCATTCTATTCCGTCAGGGTTCCAGTCATAGACCCAGCCGGAAGTTCCCACGAAGAGTTTCATTTTCATTAACTGTTAAACTGCCACGCTATAAAAATACACCTCGGCTCGACCTACACAATAGATAATTAAGTGAGAAAAACAAAACCGTAGTAGGTGGGTCTATGCGGATTAAATCACTTGGAGGGCTACTGGTGATAGTTGTCATGCTTGTAGTTATACCGCCTAGCTACAGCCAGACACTATACTTCTATGGACGTGTGACTGATCTTCAGTTGAATCCTATAGCTGGTGCACAAGTCTCTGTCTACAGCAACAACCTCCTAGTAACCTCAACCCTCACAGATAAAGACGGAACATTCAATCTACGTTTGCCGCCTGGAACCTATGTACTTCGCGCCTATCTTAAAGGCTATGCACCTAGAGAAATAATGTTAGTTGCTACGCAAGAGAAAGCGGGCAGTCTAGGAACGATTACCCTAGAACAAGCAATAAGTGTCTACACCGAGACAACTCAGCTCACTGTCCTACAGGGTGACATTCTAAACCTTACAATCAAGCTAGAAAATAAAGGGCTAGACCCTTTGACGGTTAACTTCAAAATAGAAGCTCCTACATCCTGGGTAGGCTATCTCACCCTTCCTGGAGGATTACGCGTAGACAATATCATGATAGAACCTGGGAGGGAGAAAACTGTTTTCCTAAACCTCCAAGTACCTATGGATGCCTTCGGCAAAAATTTTGTAAGGGTTCGCCTTTCCTGGGAAAACCTCACAGCAACAATCGACTATGTTTTTGAAGTACAGCCTAAAAAATGGAATCTTATCGAGTTGCCTGCAAGCAGTATAAAGGCATATCCCGGAGCCCAGTTAAAAATACCCTTCACACTTAGAAACCCGTTTACCCTCGATGCTGAAATGGCACTAACAGTAGAACCTCCTCAAGGCTGGGTTGCGTCTATAGTTGACGCTAACAGCATAACTGTCTCAGGGTTAACTCTGGCTCCAAAAGCTACTAGGCAGCTTTTTCTCATCCTTTACATTCCTCCCTCAGCTAAACTTGGCCTATACGCAGTGTCAATATATACTGATGTTTCGGGTAGCCGTTTCATAACAAAACTTGATGTGAGCGTGGAAAGCCGCTATGATCTACTCAACTTGACAGTGGGGGTTTCGAGGCTTAACATTACCGGGGGCTCTTCAACAGTAATACCTCTGATTATACGTAACGACGGCAATATGGCAACCGTGACTGTTCTAAAAGCTTCATCAAATAATGAGGGAATAAGACCGATTCTAACAGTTTCAGGTCAGGCGGCCTCAACCTTGTACCTCTTACCGGGAGAATCAAGACAGGTAAACCTCCTGGTTAACGCTTCATCACAAACAGCTCCCGGTCTATACGAGCTTATCGTTCAAGCCAACGGGACTACAAGTTATACAGCTAAAAAGATCCTTGTCAACGTAGTGGGGTCTTACAGCTTTAGAATACTCAACCAGGACTTCCTCATAATCACAGTTCCGGGCGGCACCGTTACTTATAAAGTAAATGTTGTTAACTCGGGCACGTATCCCTTGCAATCTTTAAATTTATACACGTCCTTTAATCCCGAGAAGCTCCAGGTAACAGTCCAACCTGAAAGGCTCTCATTGCTGCCTGGAGAGACAGGTAGTTTTTCGCTTCAGATCAATGTTCCCCCTGATGTACGAGAAGGAGTTTACAATATTGTATTCACTGTTGAATCAGGAAGCATAAGAGATACTAGAGTCCTACTTGTATGGGTTCGTCCAGAGGCCAGTTTTAGCTTTACCCTTATCATGGCGGTTCTAGTGGCCGTTAGCTTTTTCCTCGTATACTATGGAAGGCGAAAGTACGCTTAGGGATCCAAATGGAGCCCTCTTTCCTAGCACTACTTTACATCCTTGGAGTTGAAACAGCCTTCACCCCCTGTTTTCTACCTATCATACCAGTGTTCTTAAGTGTGGTCGCTAAGTCAGGAAGTAAACGTGTACTGCTCACTACACTAGCGTTTATCGCGGGAATCACGGCTAGTTTTTTGATTTACGGTATCCTAGCCTCGTACAGCGGTAGCCTTTTACAAGGCCTGCTAACGGGTAATCTACCTACATTGGCTGTCGGAATGGGCTTAACACTAGTCAGTTTAGGTGTCCTCATGATGTCTCCGTTGCGAGTGTTATTTGCCTGGATTCCTTCAGTACAGCCTAGATTTCAGAAGGCATCCATTCTAAACTCTCTCTTACTCGGCTTCCTATTCTCACTTGTAGCTGCACCCTGCGCCGCAACAATCCTGGTCGCTGCGTTTTCCATGGTTTGGCTTGGCTCACTACAAGAACCAGGAGACTCTATAATAACCGTACTAGTCTACTCGGCGGGGGTTACAACCCCCTTCTTTATTATGGGTCTACTGACAGAGTTTCTAGGTAAAAGCATAGGAACCAAGATTTCACGAAGTTTTCTTGTGAGACACAACGAGACTATTTCCGGAATCACTATTATCGTCCTTGGAATACTTACTATTCTAAGCGTGGAGGGACATGACATAATCCTAGTACAGCTTTCAGCTAGACTACTCCCATATCTAGGTTTCATATCACTACTAGCAGCCGTGCTTTACTCCTTACGCGCTTACCAGCTGGGTATTATGATGAGAGGAGGACTTCTCATTATCCTCGGAACAAGTATCTTCATATATGGACTCATCGATGTCCTTCAATTTCTCCCCCCGCAACTCCAAAACGAAGGGATTCGTATGCTACTTTTCCTGATTAGCAGAACCCTTATAATGGTTAACAGTCTTCTACTCGCTAAGCCTTATGTCTTTTCGCTTCCTTTACTTATCCTGAATAACCTCCCACTAATGGACTCAATAACTCTTATTGCCTGGACTCTTGGTCCTGGTCGTAGAGATCGTGAACACCTTTTTGCATCCCTATATATTCTAGCACACATAGCCATGGACTTAGTTACTTCCAAAGCCACAAATCTATTGTGGTTGGCTCCCTATCTACTCCCAGTACTCCCAGTAGCATATTTAAGCCCGTTACTCCCAGCTCTAAAATTATCAAAAATAATTACAGGATTAAAGCTCCTTGAAGAAATTTAAGAGCTTTTTCACAGCGCGATTCTCCGTATTAAGCCCATAGTACAAGATGCCATTGTAGTCAAAGACCAGGAGGAATCCTTTGCGAACCAGTCGCTCCAAAATTGGGCGTGCTCTTGAGATACCTAGAACTTCCTTCTCTACAGTATAAGCGCTGAAAATTTGTGAGGGGTCCTCTAAATACTTCTGGATGAAAAATAGGAGCACTTTCAAATAGCCTTGACATCTTCTAGGAAAAATAGATGTGAGATCTTCTGATAGTGAATTAGAATCCAAATAGGCTTTTTCTTCTTTCATATAGAATCTCCAAAATTCTACCTTTGAGATTGTCCTCCTTATCTATCTTAACCTTTTCTAGTTTCTCACCGAGGTTTTTTTCCCCAACGCTAAAGCTAAGCCAGCGGCTAAAGTCACCACGGGTCTGGTGGAAAACCACGCTTTCAAGAGGAGCCCTCTCAAGCGCATCTATAAACGAAAAAACATTCCATGCAACGAGGTTTAGTGGCTTACCAACATCAAGGTAGAACATGAACTCCTTTCCTGCATCTACACGCTTCATCCAAACCCACCTGTAACGAGAGTCTTCGTCCTGCTCCAGCCTTTGAAGAGTTCTATACTCTAGGTCAGCCAACACGTCTGAGTAAATCATGTAAGCTTGAAACGGAGACTTGTAAGGGCTGAAATAGGAGTGAACATCGCCGGGTCCCCCTCCTTTTGTTGACATGTAGTAGAAGTGGTCACTTATGGAGAGCAATCTCCAGAGACGTAGTAAATTCTCGTCGCGCGTCGCTTTGACTTGAAGCCATAAATCTCTAAGCCTATCGAGAGCATAGTCTTGCATAAAGTTACCCGTCCAAGCTGTTAAATCCCTCTCTAGGTCTGCCCATGAAATTGTGTCACTCTCAGGAACATCTATTTCGTCCCGTGGAGGCACCCTCTCTACGACTTCACTGGGGGTAGAGGTCGTTAGGTGCTCCCATTTAAGGATCTCGCCGGGTAGCCAACGAAGGAATTCGAATATCCCTGTCTCAGCTGGAAAATGCTCTCCAAAAGTCTCGTAATCTATTGCAATTAATATTACATCTCCTGGCGTTGCGGCGAGCCAGGCGGAGTACTTGTCGGCTGTCAGTGGATATTCACTCCACCACCTAGAAGCAAATCTAAATCCAATGTCGTCAGATAATCGGTAATTTCTCATCAATACCCGTAGGTTTAGTCCCTTAGCCTTATAGACGTAGTTCGGGCTTCGCCACATGAGAATCTTCTCAACTCCCTCTGTGAGTACCACTTTGTAGCCGAGCTTATCGAATATTTTCGCGATGTAATTATTATAGATGAATTCAGTGTTCTCGACGCTAATCGGGCTAACACCTAGATAAGATTTCAATAATTCACGATGCATTCTAATTTGATCGATGAACTCCTCCTCAGCTATCAGGAAGCTTAGACTGTGAAAATAAGTCTGGTCTAAAAACTCGACCATTCCCGTGCTTGCGAGTTGTCTAAAGCTTTCAAGAAGGCTTGGCATCCAGCGCTCAGCCTGCTCTAGCAAAACCCCGGAAACACTATATGATACCTTAAAGTTTTTTCCTTGATTCTTAAAGAAGTCGATCTGTTGAAGGATAATTGCGTTTGCTGGCAGATAGCATCTCCGGGCTACTCTCTCGAAAACTTCTCGATTTAGAGTCTGGTCAAAATAGATTTCCTCGAGATCCGCGTGATCAACTTTACCCTTTAAGGCCACCTTCTCGGCCAGGCGACGGGTAATTCTTCTTGCAAGCCTGTAGGGTTGATGAACCTCAAACATAAAGACTATGTGCCTGATGAGTATACACCTAATATTCTTTAAAAAGAAGAAGATTAAAAACTTAAGCTTAAATTTTTAGATTGAGTTCTTAATGCTTATTTTTAAACCTCTCCATAGCCTTTCTTATCGAGTCCATGGCTTTATCCTTGCCTTGCCATGCCTTGACCTTTACCCATTTGCCCGGCTCTAACTCCTTATAATGCTCAAAGAAGTGGCGGATTTTATTCTTCACGCTGTCATCAACGTCGTTGATATCCTTGATTTTTCCGAAACGAGCATCTATTTTTTCGTGGGGCACAGCTATAACTTTGCTGTCCGGTCCTGACTCGTCCTCCATCTCTAAAAGACCTACAGGTCTGGCACGTACGACGCTGCCTGGCGCAAAGGAATCATAGCTGAGAAGCACGACGTCTACAGGGTCACCGTCCTCTTCAAGTGTAGATGGGATGAAACCATAATTGAAGGGGAAAACCATTGAGGTAAAGAGAACCCTGTCTACAAATAGCACACCGCTCTCCTTGTCGAGCTCGTACTTGACATTGCTACCCATGGGAATCTCGATGACCACGAATATATCCTCTGGGGGATTTTTCCCTGTCGATAAGTGCTTCATACAGGGAAAATTATGTGTAGGGGATATAAAAGGATTTACAGGTACTCCTACTCGACCTTGTAAACTGTGCCTATGGCTCTAGTTCTCGAATCTCGCAGAATAAACTGCTCCCCCTCCTCTACGTACCAGTATCCCTTCAAGAAGGTAAGGCGTACCAGGCCCGTGTCACCCGTTCGCATGGGCTCTTTCTCCATCCAGGTAAACTCGACCGGCGCTCTTATCGAATGAATGTGAAGAACTGTTTGATACCCAGTTTTAATAGTTGTTGGGTGCTTTAGGACGAGAATCTCGCTGACGAGGCTTACGGCTGGATGAAGCGGGGTCTCTGTCAAGACTTGTCCTTTCTCGACCTCTTCTCGATCGATGTCCGTTATGGCTAGAGTGGCCTCTTCACCAGCTCTGGCCTTTGAAGCGGGGACGCGGTTTACATGTATTGATTTAACGCGAGTTTTACGCCAAGTGCCATCATGTAATGGGCCTATGAAATAATTAGAGTTCTCGTATACCGTTCCTCTTTCTACTGTAACAGCAATCACGGTGCCAACTCCTCTTACCTCAAAAATATCGGTTACATAGGCAAGAAGGGGCTTTTTAACAAGTTCACTCCACCTCTTACGCGGAGGCAACAAGTTCAAGAACTCAGTTAGAAGATCAAGTCCAACGCCTGTTGTATTCGAAAGCTTAAAGATGGGAACTACACGCCCAGAGGTCATGAGAGGAGCAACATAGTACACATCACTCAATCTTCTAATCAGCATGGGTTTCTTGTCAAGTCTTCTGAGTATATTAAGAGTCTCATCAAGGTATGAGTCACCGATCTCAGGGCTGACCAGGTCTACCTTGGTAAATACGATAAAGACAGGTATCTTAAGGGCCACACAAACTCCAAGGTGCTCTCGCCCCATTACTTGTAGTCCCGTGTTCGCAGCAACAACGAGCATTGCATAATCAGGGAACTTTGACAGTAATCCTCTCAGAGCCGTACGAAGATATCTCTCATGACCTCCAACATCAACGAGAGAAACAATCTTTTTTGAGGAAAGATATATTTGTGCCTCATCAAGTGGGTTGGGAAGGCTCCAGTTGACAGGTCTATTGTTGAGATCAAACCCTAGCAATCTTATGACCACAGAGGATGTCCTCCCTGTTAATATTTCATGGGCATACCTGGCTACCTTTCTCATGTTACTTCCTCTACCGTCGTCTAGAGACCCATAACAGAGCGTACCAACAGTGGTGCTCTTGCCAGCGTCGACGTTCCCGACAACTATAATGTTCACTTGAGAAGGAGGATTTTCCTCGCGTGAAATCCTCACGAGTACACGAGTAACAATTCTGCCACCATGTTCCCTTCTTTCAAGTATTCTCGTACTTGCACCGACCTTATTTGCAACCTTCTCTAATATCTCTAGGGATGCTCTCTCCTCCTCAGGGGTAAGACCCCGTACAGTGCCGTCGTCATTTATGCCTAAAACATATATGGCTTCTCCACCGCCTTCAAACAGCCTGTACTTCATCTGTGAAGCAAGCTTCTCGACCCTATCATCTCCCAAATCAACTAAGATCGATTTGTACTCAACTGGCCCGCTGTCCTCCTCAGCAGGGTAGCTCAATTTCCGTCAACATTCCTAGGATTCAAGACAGACTATTAAGTCTGCCTCTCGCTAGATGTAGAACGAAAGTGATGGTAATGATGGCCGCTACAGATTTAGCTATACATCGACGATAAGTAAATGGATATGTTTTTTGGGCGGATCCTCATAGGAACATCGGGATGGGACTATGATGACTGGATAGGACCTTTTTATAAAACAGAGAGGGGTCTTTTCAGCCAGTATACACGTGTATTCAATACTGTTGAAATAAATTCCACCTTTTACTCGTTACCAGGGAAGGGCTTCATCGAAGGATTGCTGCGCAGTGCGCCTAGAGGATTCGTTTTTTCCCTAAAGATGTATCGTGGGATAACACATAAAAAGCTCTTAAACCCGAAACTAATCACAGAAGAATTAGACTTGTTTTTCAAGCTTATAAACCAGCTGGGCGGCAGCGGAAAGCTGGGAGCTATTCTCATACAACTTCCACCCAGACCTAAAAATGATGTTCCCTGGTTCAAGGATTTCCTTGAAATGCTTCCCAGAGAATACCGCTTCGCGGTCGAGTTCAGGCATCCGAGCTGGCTCAACGACGGGACATTTAAACTATTACGAGAGCATAACGTCGCCTACGCGATAGTTGACGAGCCACTCCTACCCCCAGAGGCCGTTGTGACTGCAGACTTCACCTACATTAGATGGCATGGGCGAGGAGAAAGACCCTGGTATTATTATCACTACACCGAGCAAGAGCTCAAGGAGTGGGCTCTAAGAATAAACCAGCTGATAGGAAACGTGTCTCTTCTGTTAGGGTACTTCAACAACCATTTCAGGGGGTTTGCGCCGCATAACGCTCTGCAGATGTTATCCCTCCTAGGTATGCTTGATCGCGAGAGGCGGCAACTGTTAAAGGAAATGGACGAATACTTCCAGAAGCTCCCAGAAAAGTCGGCTAGTAAGGCTAGAACGGCTGCTTTAGAGGGGAATGTAGACGAGGTTCTCAAGGCGTTGGCTGGTGATAAAAGGTACGAGAGGGGGCTTGAGATCAAGGATGAGGCTGTCACATACACGGTGGCTGGAGACCGGGTTATCGGTAAGGTTAAGGAATATGATGTATACATAGACTTAGACTCACGCATAATTAGGCATAACTGCGAGGATTGGCGAAAATCTCTAGAGGGCAAACGTTTCTGTAAACACATGGTCAAGTTCTTTCTAGTCATTCCTCGAGACCTTGCCCTGAAAATTTTAGAAGACATTATAACCAATATGGATGATTGGGAGTTCGTGGCAGACAAATCGGAACAGGGAGAATAAGTTCACAGTCTTCCGATATCAGTCTAAGGTAGTCTCCCCTTGCGAAGACGTACACAGTGTAGGCAGCGGTTACCGCGTCCAGCACATCTCCATCCTTTTCTTGATCCTTAATATGCAGTCCAAGCTTTTCCAACCCCTTCCTCAACTCGTCTAGTGATCTTCTTTTCCTGGGCAGACAAAGAACATCTTGAGTTCCACCCGGATATACTTCAAGAACTTTTATACCCCTTCGAGACAACGCCTCAGCGAGTCTTGACCCCCTGTACATCAACTTCTTCATGGCCGGCAAGCTAGGTGGAAAAAACTTTATTCCAAGCTCTCTCATAATCCTCTCGCAACCTCTAAGTCTACCTTGTTTAGGATAAGTCAAAGGAGAATCTATGCCGACTATGTCGGGCTCTAGGCTAAACATTATATGGAGTATCTCAAGGTCATCAAAGGCTCTGTATACTCTAACGTTTTTCTCATTGTCTAAAAATGCTATACAGGTTGGTCTTGATTTTGATGCAGTAAGGTCTATTCCTGCATACAGCATGGCTAGCGCGGCAAGGTGACACCACGCTGTCCCTGGTATTTACCCTTATAGGTTATCACGTCGCCCTGGATTCTATAAAAAGCTACGTGGGCAAACCGCATACCCTTCCGCAGAATGATTGGAAAGGCTCCACCGTGGATTTCTATTGTTATCTCGCCCTCAAATCCTGCATCGATTAAGGTGGGAGGTATTGATACGCCCAGACGGGCAAAAGTGCTTCTAACTCCTATTAGACCAGCCACATCGGGAGGCATTTTTATATATTCTAATGTTGTCACCAATACCTTCATGTATGGTTGAAGTACAAAGCTGTCAGTCTTGAAAACCTTGTAGTAATCGCTTAGCTTTATTTCTTTAAGCTTGTCAGGATCTAATGGTTCAGGGTTATTGAGGAGAACGGCTACCTCCTCACCTATTCTCAGATCTATTCCATTTTCCCTTATTATCTCCTCTGAGAAAGGCTCGATGACGAGTTTTCCCTCCTTTACTAGTCGAAGTAATTCAGCACCTGACAGCATAAGTTAGGTAAGATCTCAGGGGTTAATGGGTTTAATGTTTAGCTTTAAGCGAATTATAATATTCACAGATATCCTTTAGCGGGCACTCGAGACATGCAGGTCTTTTAGCTTTGCAGATATTTCTACCTAAAAGTATAAGGAGCAAATGGGCAGTGAGCCTCTTCTCTGGGCGAAAAACTTTCTCGAGATCTTCTCGAATTGCCATATATGTTTTTGCATGCGTTAATCCGAGCCTTCTAGCAACTCGCCTGACATGGGTATCTATTGCAACGATCGGGTAACCATAATTTGCAAGGAGAACATCAATAGTTTTGTCCCCTATACCCCTGATCTTCCCAAGTTCCTCTCTAACTCTCTTTTCCCCCTTTTTTAAAAGATTTGTTATATCTCCGTCGTATCTCTCAACTATAAGCTTTGCAGCCTCTTTTATAGCCTTAGACTTAGTCGACTGAAGACCTGCAGGCGAGATGGCTTCTTCAAGATAATTTTCATCAACGCTGGCTAGTAAATGGGGCTTTATCCCAATGCTTTCCTCTAGTTTTTTAATTGCCTTAAAGGTATTTTTTTCGTTTGTGTTTTGTGACAGGATGGTAGCTACGAGTACCTTAAAATAGTCTCTGCCAAGGGCCGCTTTTAAAGCAGCAAAATCGTCGGGACTTATCTGGAAGGTCCTGCTCAGTTTATCCAATATCGTGTCTCCAAGCTCGTAACGAGAACTCACAAGACTACGCTGTGGAAAACATTAAATTATTTTACCGCAGAAAGAGGCTGTGAAGAAACTCAGGATACTTGTGACTAACGATGATGGAGTCAGTGTGGGTCTACAGGCACTCGCCGATGCCGTCTCCAATCAGGGCCATGAGGTTTTCATAGCAACTACAGCTAATCATTCAAGTGGAAGTAGCAAATCTATCTCCTTCAGAACCAAATACAAGTTAGTCGAACTCTTCGGCAGATACAGTGCTGTAATAGTAGACTCGACGCCTGCTACAGCTGTAGGAGTTGTACTCGACTCATTTGATAAATCATTCGACTTCATACTAAGCGGGGTGAACAGCGGCCCAAACCTAGGACTATGGGATGTTTTATCCTCTGGAACAGTGGGAGCAGTTTTAGAGGCGACTATCAGAGGGTTTAAAGGAATAGCTGTCTCCTTAGTTGCACGTGCTTGGTCAGACTATAAAAACTTTGATTATGATGTTTACTATAGAGCTGCTAGAGTAGCTGTCGGTATACTCGAGAAGCTTTCGGAGGCTAAGTGGGAAGCCCCCCTCCTCAACGTCAATGTTCCCGCCTGGACCCTTAGGGGGGTAGCTGTTGCGATTTTAGAGCAGGGAATGCACACAGAAGTATACACTTGTCACCAAGACGAATGCGACATGAGTCGATGGACTTTAGAGCAGGCATATTCTTGTGTAACGCCAGGGAGTGATGTCTGCCTCGTAAAGGAGGGATACGCTACGGTAACACCCTTGAGTTTCATTTCGACAGTAAAAACGGAATGGTTAACCAAAATTTTAATAGGCTAAGAGAAGAATGACAACGGTATACAGAGGGATATGTATGGGCGACAAGGCTAACGTTGTCGTAATAGGTGGAGGACCTGCCGGCATGACTGCTGCTTCCAGGATAAAGAGAATACACCCTGAGTGGAGGGTCATGGTGTTTGAGAGGAGCAAGTACGTGAGCTACGCTCCATGCGGCATACCTTACTTTCTAGGAGGCTATGCTAAAGACATCGAGGAACTGGTTCATTATCCCCTCAGAGTATTCAAGGAGGAGAGAGGAATAGAGGTATATACAGAGACAGAGGTCGTGGAAGCTGGCAATGGTTTCATTCGCGCGAGGTTCCATGATGGATCGGAGAACACCTTCAGTTGGGAAAAGCTTCTAATCGCAACAGGAGCCCGGCCTAGAATCCCTCCCATTCCTGGAGTCGAATTAAGCGGCGTTCTTACAATACGTACTCTTGAGAGTGGCGAAGAGGCACGCAGAGCTGTAGATGAAGCTAAAAGAATTGCTATTATTGGAGGCGGCTACATAGGTCTCGAGCTGGCTGATAACCTTAGACGTATAGGTAAGTCCGTGATGCTTTTTGAAATGCTGCCACACGTTATGCCGACGCTTGACGCCGATATCGCGCAGCTAATTGAAGCAGAACTTATCAGAAATGGTGTAGATCTGCATCTCGGCGAAGCTCTGCAAGCACTAGAAGGCCATAAGAAGGTCGAAAAGATAGTAACGGACAAAGGTGAATACAAGGTTGATTTGGTTTTCCTTGCTACTGGCGTAACGCCGGAAACGCATATAGCCGAGATGCTCGGGGTACGAAAAGGAAATACAGGAGCCATAAGCACGGATCCCTCTATGCGAACAAATCTTGAAAACGTGTATGCTGCGGGAGACAACGCTGAGGCAATAAACCTTGTGACTGGGAAGCCTGACTGGTTCCCTCTTGCACCTGTAGCCAACAAGATGGGTTATGTTGCCGGAGCCTCGATATCAGGAATAGAAGCAACTTTTCCCGGTGCTCTTGGAACAGCAATAACTAAAGTGTTTGATCTTGAAGTGGCAAGAACCGGCTTAACTGAGGAGAGAGCTATAAAAGAGGGATTTAACCCAGCCTCTGTCGTTATAAAGGCAAACTCTCGGGCTAGTTACTACCCGGGTGGCTCACCCATGACTGTTAAGCTGATAGCTGATAGGAACACGGGAAGACTTCTAGGAGCCCAAATTGTTGGTAGCGATGGAGTTCTAGCCCGAATAGACGCCTTGGCCGCTTTAATCGGTAAAGGAGGAAATGTTCGAGACCTCTTCTTCAGCGACTTAGCTTACGCTCCTCCATTTGCTCCCGTCTGGGACCCCGTTATTGTTGCTGCTCGGGTTCTTCTTGGAAAAATTGAGAAGGAGTAGTCTCATCTCGATTTTTATATGCCACGTAGAGATAGCCGCCGAATAATAGAGAGACACCTCCAATTAGTGAAAGAAATGCTGAAATAATGCTTTCTAGGAGAACAAGTTCCTCATTGTATTTCGCAAAATAAAAAGTTAAGAATACTGTAGAGCTACAGCTACTGCAGCTTCGATTAACTAGCAAGGCGGCCGGCTTATCTTCGAAATAAATAAATCCTGAAGTATTTTTCTGGGCATCTCTTATTATCAGCCTGCCAACCTCTGTGGAGTTAGAGTTCAAGAAGACAAGGCTGAGGTTCACATAGCGATCACCATCATATGTAAGGTTATAGTAAGTCTTTAAGGAAAGACTCGAGGGGAGCTCAATTCTTGTTGAGTTTTTCAGTGGAAGCCTTATCATAACAGGAATTTTCTCATGCATTGCAAGATGATAATTAACACTCCACGCCAAGGAAGAACCTATAGCCAGTAGGACAAAACCTAGGATTATCAACTTTATGGGAAAATCTTTTCTCTTCTCCTCCAAGGCTTGGTCGACGTGTTATAAGAGAAATTTACTGATAAATCTTACTGGTTCTTGAATCGTCTTATCCCAATCTTAATCTTTATATCGCCTATTTCCCAATCAGCGACAAGATCCCCTTTGACGTCTTCTTCATGTGAAACCATGAAGAGAGCCTTGGATCTGCTTTCAGTTCTCAAGTAATCTTCATAGCCTTTAACGAGTTCAATGAACTCGCCAGGTATGTAGATTGTTGTCTCAATATACTCATCTATGGAAAGGCTGAGCTGCTTTCTCATGAACTGTATTCTCCTGAGAGTATCTCGGGCGAGCCCCTCGGCAAGTTCTTTCTCGCTAATGTTGGTGTCAAGCACTATAGTCCCCCATGTAGTCGTATCTCCATCGTAATGTTCCCTCCAAGACTCCAGGATCTCGAACATACTCTTCTCTAGGTGGAAGACTCTTCCCGCCACCTCTAGGTCGATTGAGCCTTTCTCAGCTAAACTTCTTGCAACTTCCTCTTTTTTCTTATTTACCTCCTCGATGACCAGGCTAGTATACTCTCTCAACGTAGGTCCCAGGAGACGATAAACTGGTTCAACCTTGACTGATTTGTAGGATACGAGTTCCTCGGCTGGACGAACTTCAACCTTCTTTACGTTGACTTGTGAAGCTATTATACGATCCATCATCCGTACGCTCTCAGTTATCTTTGGATCACTTGTGAAAATATACAGAGCTGGAAGAGGCTGCCGTATCTTGATTCCATTTTTCATTCTTAATGCTAAGGCTTTTTCAACGATCTCCCTGGCAAGGCTCATCTTCTTTTCTAACTCAGGGTCTAAGAAGTCATCACGAGGCTCAGGCCAGGATAACATGTGGATGCTAGGAGGCGCTTCCTCATACCTGAAGGATTCGAGATAGATTCGCTCTGTTGTAAAGGGTATTATAGGAGATGCTATCACGAGTAAGCGTTTCAAAACATAGCTTAACGTAGCGTATGCAGCTATTTTTTCATACGATGCTTCTTCGATCCAAACTCTGGGTCTTATAAGCCTGATGTACCAATGGCTAAGATCTTCAACCACGAAATCTCTTATGAGTTTTACAGCACGATGTATGTTCAATGTGTCAAATGCGTTTTTAACTTCACGAGCAACAGTCTCAAATCTGGACAATAACCACTTATCCTCTATTGACAGTTTGTCAAGGAGAGCGTCAACCGGATATTCCTCAGGGTTAAACTTGTCTAAGCTCATGTATAGGGTCGCAAAGTAATAGACGTTCCAAAAGATGTTCAAATCAGAGTATACTTCCTCCAATCCTTTCCACGAGAACTTCATGTCCTCCCAGGTCGTAGTTCGCAGGACAAACCATCTGAAAACATCCCTGCTTCCATACTTATACTCTAGGACTTGGCGGGGCTCTACATAGTTCCCCAGCGATTTGTGCATTTCTCTTCCTTGCTCATCCAGGGCGAAACCATGCATCAAGACTCGACGATAGGGGGCTTCATCGAAGGTTATTATTCCACTACGCAGGAGTGAGAAAAACCAGCCCGCTATCTGGTCATGCCCTTCTATGATCAAATCCGCGGGGTAAAGTTCCTTGAATTTTTCACGGATTTGAGGATAGCCAAGACTGGCATAAAAAGCAACTCCGGAGTCTAACCACACGTCCAGCACGTCGGGCACCCTCTTCATAATGCCACCACATTTGGGGCACCTAAGTGTGACCTTGTCTATCCAAGGACGGTGCAAGTCTGGGATTTCTAGTTTCCCTCCGGCAAGCTCCTCTAATTCCTTCTTGGAGCCAACTACAACCCTCTCCCCGCATTTCTCACACACCCAGATGGGGGCTGGAGTACCCCAATATCTCTGACGTGAGATTATCCAGTCTCTAAGACCGGCAAGCCAGTTCTTGAAGCGCGAGTACCCCGCCCATTCCGGAACCCATTCAACTTTCTCAGCCTCTTCTAATAACCTATTCTTTAGATGAGTTACGCGAATAAACCACTGTTTAGTCCCTCTAAGAACAAGGGGAGTTTTACAGCGCCAGCATATGGGGTATCTGTGCCTGATGACTCCAGAGTGGAAGAGATATCCTTTTCTTTTCAGGTCCTCGATTATCACTCCGTTTGCATCCCTAACGTTTAATCCAGAATACTTTCCGGCCTCCTTTGTGAGGCGCCCCTTCTCATCGACAAGTACTACGATGGGTAGGGAGTACCTAAGACCCACTATGTAATCCTCTTCTCCATGTCCGGGAGCGCTATGAACCAGACCTGTCCCCTCTTGAGCCGAGACAAATTCCTCTGATAGGACAACCCTGTGTGCATCCGCCAGCCCTTTTTGGGCATCTACTTCGTCGGCGAGAGGGTGCAGATATCTTAGCCCCTCAAGCTCAACACCTTTTACCTCCTCCAAGACCTTATATTCCGTAATCCCGGCCTCCTTCAAAACAGCTTCTAACCTATCTTTAGCTATGAGAAGTATATCTCCCCTAACTTCAACCCATACGTATACAAGCTTAGGGTTAGCCATCACTGCTACGTTTGCAGGGAGGGTCCACGGAGTAGTAGTCCAAATTAGTATGTATCTATTCTTTTCATTAGCAACGGGGAACTTGACGTATATTGAGGGGTCTTCTAGCTCTGTGTACTCTGTAACCTCATAGTCTGCTAGCGTTGTTTCACATCTGGGGCACCAATGTACAACTTTCAATCCATAGTCAAGAAGCCTTTTCTCCTCAGCCTTCTTTACAAGCCACCATGCCCCCTCTATATATCTAGCGTCCATCGTCGTGTATGGTCTCTCCCAGTCCATGGAGACTCCGAACTCTTTGAAGTAGGAATTCAAGGACGAAATGTTCTGCTTGACAAACCCCTTGCACTCTTCGATGAATCTATCGACTCCATAATCTTCTATATCCTTCTTTGACTTGAAGCCCAGCCTTCTCTCTATCTGAACCTCAATTGGGAGTCCATGACAATCATACCCCGGTTGGTCATTTACGCTATAGCCCAGAGCCCTATAATAACGGATAACAGCATCTTTGAGAACCTTATTCCATAATGTACCAACGTGTGGAACACCGCTTGAAGCATAGGGTGGGCCGTCCAAGAAGTAAAACTTTGGTTTTCCCCTCGCCTTTTCCCGTATAAGGTCATATATTTTGTTCTCGTACCAGTAGTTTAAAATCTCGCCCTCGTATTTCTTGGGATTGAATTCTTGCGAGAGAGCTCTAACTATGCCCATACAAACCACCTGAAGTCACGAATAACATTAAAATCTAATGTTGGTCTACCATTGAGCAATAATAACGGGTGAAAAGCCGAAAAAACCTTAATTCTCAAATTTGGCGGTGCATTTCACCTACCCTTGAGTCTAAGAACATACCCATATATTTATTTTTCCTTTGTATAAGTCTACCCTTTACACGGGATTGTAATTTATTTTATAACGTTTAACGCTCCACTTAAAAATAGTAACGAATGCCGCATTTCTTTCTAAGGAGAAGCAATGACACTTAAACTAACTTTTGAGAGTTTTTCTTAATCAGTCTTATTGAAAGTAGATAGAGAACTATGAAGGGCAAACCTATTGCCAACGCACTGGTCGGTGTTGGATCCGGCGTGATTACAACTAGAATTGACAGGGTCAGTAGAATCACATAGCGCCAATTCTTTTCCAATGTCTCGTGATTTACAAGACCCACTTTATTTAGAGCGAGAATAACTAGCGGAAACGTGAAGAATATTCCTATCGCTACAGAACCTAAGAAAACATTCTGGTAGAAGTCATGAATTGCAAAGTATGGAGAGGCTCCTCCAAGCTTTGCAATCCATAGAGCTACTAGAAAGGTTAGGGGAGTTACAATAAAGAAGCCGTACGCTACTCCCATTATAAAGAGGAAGTTAACCGCGAATAGGTACTTTTTTATAATCTTCTTCTCATGGGAATAAAGGCCGGGTTCCAAGAACCTGTAGATGTAATAAAGCGTGATCGGGGTTGATACAGTGACGGCAATGAGCCCGGACATTATAACAGCTGCCATGAGACTATCAAACCACCCATGTGAAATAAGAATAACTTTGGAGTCGTTCAGTCCCAGTGTCAGAGACAATTGACGTGTTATGGGGTGTTCATCGTGAGAAAGCATCACTCTTTTAGTGAGGTTCATAAAATAAAAGGCCAAAGGAGTATAGCTAGGAAGAAGATGAGGAGCTGGGAGCACTAACAGGGAAGCGATAACTCCTACCCAAACAATGAGTATCTTACGCATTGTTTCCAGTAGCTCATATACGTGTTCGAGTAAAGGTTTCTCAGGCAGCTCTGACATAATCCTTTGTACAATGAAAGCTACAAGTTAAATTTATATTATTCCATACGTCTTAAACACGGTGAAAAAGGTTGGCAAAACTTAAGGTCATTATCGACAGGGATCAATGCATAAGCGACATGGCTTGTGTCAGCTTATGCCCTGAAGTTTTCGAGATGAGCGAGGAAGACGGAAAGAGCCAGATCGTTGCCAAGTACAGAGTTGGAGGTAACCCCGGTGAGGGTGAGGTACCCGTAGAGCTTGAAGAATGTGTGAAGAGTGCAGCCGAAGCTTGTCCAGTATCCATAATTCACGTCCAGAAAATCGAGTGATTTTCTGCGTTTTTCTCAATTTTTTCAAAAACACTTTTACTTCTCGCTATATCTATCTCCTTTTGAACCTTCTCATTTAGAAAGTAAGTTATCACTCCAATCGCGATGCCTATACCAAGCACGACTGTCTCGAAAGTCGTACTAGAACTAGGAGCAGAGGTCGTGTCTTTGCTTGTTGCTGGAGGGTTCCAGTCTTTTATATCCTTGAACCCCCAAGATCGGAATAGGGGTGCAAGGTTTTTACCTGCGGCAATACTTAGGACAGCTACAATGTCATTGGTTGTCTTGACCTTTCCGTAATCCCTTATGGCTTGAAAAAGGCTTTTTATAAACGCTTCGCCATTATAGGTTGCGCTTAGATTTTCAATTATATAGAAGCTAGCCAAGTATGCGTCTCCCACTAGTTCTGGAACAGTTGGCCAGTGTTGAATCAGGGATAGATTACCCTCGTAGTATTTGTAAAGTGTACGAGAGGCATTTATCATGTCGTTTCTGAGCTCGGCGACATTATATCCTAGGCTTTCAGCCACACTGATCGAAATGTACTGTGCTAGCCCCTCGTGGAACCATCGTGTTTCGTCATTTGCTTCGACGCCTGCCTTACCAAGAAAAGCGTGAACCATCTCGTGTATTATCGTAGTTTCAAGGTAACCTGGAGCATACCTTATAAGCCCAAGGTTTAACATAATGGGGCCTCTTCCCCCCGCATTGATGTCTTCTCCCATTACGAATCCTAGAGTCGTTATACCTCCCAAGCTCTGTTTGGGTAGATAGAATCTGAATACAAGCTCCTGTAGGGATACTCCTGTCATGCTAGTTAGATTAGCGTAGGCCTTTGAGGCCACGGTTAGAACCCTTTGAGCTAAGGACTTGTAAAAAGGTGGCGACTGGACTCTAATTGTGGTGTCGCGTACACTCGTATTAAAATCAACTGTAGTGACGTTAGAGAGTGTCAGGTATTCTATTACGACCCTACCAGAGATCACGGTAGGAGTGCCGGGAGCGAGAACATATCTTCTATATCCATTTACATTGATCCCCGTTGAGATCGGGGACTCAAGGGTTATTTTGTCAACGTTTGGTATTTTGACATAAACTTCTATGTTGACAGGAGGTGTAGATACAAGCATAGGGCTCATAAACCAGCCTTGGTTGTCGGCAAGCAGGCTAGCATAGGGGAATTTATAGCATATGGAGAGAATTGCCGTACCGTTTTCTCCAGGATTAAGATTGATCGTAGAGTTATAGTAGAAATAAGCGGATGAGGGAGCGTTTACTATTTGTGGAGTACCGTAGCTCTCGCATATTGTGTAGTTTTCGAATTTTGGAAGAGTAAAAAGAATCTTTGTTTTACCCAGTGTCTTGAATGTGATCTTCACGGTGGCATTACCTGTGTCATCTACGTTTATAACGGCTTTGATTGTAGGTAAAGGCTCAGCTTTTAATGCTTGGATATTATTGAGGATGAGAAATGACAGAATGATAAGTAGAATAATACCTGTCGATGTTTCTTTAATTTCTTGTCGTGATGGCATATTATCTGTCGTTGACTTGGAATGACACCTTAATTAGCTTATTGAGTCAAATGAGAAATTATTAACTCTCAAGTATGCTCTAATGGGGGTTAAAAATTTGACCTCAACGATCAATTGTGAGAAAACAGTATTTGTGTCTGACCTTCACTGTAGATCCGGGAGGATTTGCCACCAGTTGGCAATGATCATTAAAGTGTCTCATCTGTTGCAGGCAAGCTGTCTGGTGGTGGCGGGCGATCTGTTCGAGGATCTTCATTATAGAATGAGCACATACCAGCTGAAGTTTGAAATTTTAAAGCTCGGCCTCCCAACCGAGCTTCCACCCCTCATTATCTACACACCTAGTTTTTCCTCGCATGACCCGATTGTCGATGAAGGCTCCATCAATCTGGGAAGATCTAGAATCTATATACGTAGAGTGGCCCATATACAATTGGGGGACGATGAAGTTGTGGTGGCTCACGGTGATATCGGCATCGCAAACGGGGCTATCGCCCACTTAGTTGATAGAGTTGGCAGCCTGGTTGGAAGGAAGTTACTCGTAGAGGAAAAGGTCAAAGAGAAGTTAAACCTCAGGAATCAATGGCTTATCATGGGTCACACACATATCCCCGGACTTGACACAACTCGTAGAATTGGGAATCCTGGTTCCTGGAAATCAGCCTGGGGAAAATGGCTTCCCTACTGGCGTAAACCCACATATAGCCTGATATTCTATGACGGTAAAAGTTTTAGGTTGGTTTATCCTCTAAAAACGATATGACATATTATCATCCTCTCTCGAAAAAACCTTACCATATATTGGCGAAGCCAGGTGATATTGCCGAACGAGTTGTGGTCTCAGGAGATCCCCAACGCGTCGAGAGGGCCTCAAAACTGCTTGAAAATCCACGTGTGGTTAACACCCATAGAGGATACCTTGTGGTTACCGGCAAATACAAGGGTACGGAGGTGACGCTGGCCACTCACGGCATAGGTGCTCCTTCGGCTGCCATTGTCTTTGAAGAATTAGTTATGCTGGGCGCTAAGGTCATCATTAGGGCTGGTACCTGTGGGGCTATTAGGAAAGAGGCTGGATTGGGCACGCTGGCAATAATAGAGGCTTCAGCTTATACTCCAGGGGGCACCTTAGGGATGTATTTCCCAGGTGTTTCATATCCAGCCTACGCGACGCCTGAAGTCGTCCTTGAACTAGAAAACGCGGCTAAGCGCCTTAACACACCATATTTCAGAGGCGTAGCGCTTTCGCATGATGCATTCCACATGGTTGAGCGAAAGGCCCATGAGTGGGCTCAGCTCGGGATCGATTTCCTAGAGATGGAATCTGCTATTCTCTATGCACTTGCAAGGCTACGAGGCTTTAAGGCTGGAGCCGTGGCACTAGTCGTGGACAACATGTCTACGGGACAAGAACTAACCGAAAACAAAACACAATTAGAGCTTTCAATGATAAAAACAGTCTTAGAGGCAATCACATCCTTTAAGATGGGAGGGTCTTGAGCACAAATAAGTGGAATGAACTTAGGGATCTAGCATTAAAACAGCTAGAAGAACACAAGCTTCAAGGACGCGTCGACCAGGATATAGTGTGGTTACTAGATCTAATAAATTCCTCGCCTGATTACTACACAACTAGCAGTTGTAGCGGTAGAATCCAGGTGGCAGCGGGGGCACATCCAGGCGATAAGGGCAAACTTCGTGTAATTGCAAAGTGGCATCGCATTATCCAACCAGAGGAGCTAACCCTTGTATTGTCCTCCACGAATGAAGACAACGTTTGGTTTTCTGTTCACCCCCCGATCTTCCATGTAGTTGCAAGGGATCTGCGAGCAGCTAAACGTCTTCTCGTTGCGGCTAGAAACTCAGGATTCAAGCACAGTGGTATTCAAGGCTTAGGAAAGCGTATAGTCATTGAGATAATGTCTATGGAGAAGATTGAGACACCACTGAGATTACATGGCATACAGATAGTTGGCTATGACTCTTTAGTCTTACTAGTTGAGGCTGCTAATCAAGCTTTATTACGTGGTAAGAGAAGGCTTTCACGTCTGGCCGAAGTATTCTACAGTAGAGATAAAACATCATGAGTGGCATGGAACAAATTTACAGGTCTTGCATCCACTTTTCTGTAGTCCATTCTCGAGCTCTAGGATTCTCTCGCTCTGGGCCCTCGTATAAATGACTTCAATGCATTTTCCCTCAGAGGAGTGTATGTGCAATCTGCTCAATATCATATCCTTGTTGTCTTCTAATGTGCGGTCTATCTTGTCACTCATTTGTGGTTCATAAGATAATATTAATACACCCTCACATGTATGTGGTGTCATGAAGTGGAATTTTCCATTAAGGAATTCCCTTAAAGCCAAGTTTACTATATGAGACCTGTTTGTCTCAGTGGCCTGGACCAGCTTCTCAATCTCTTGGGCCAGCCTCTCATCTATACTTACTCCAAACCTAGCCTTCGTACTCATCACTTCTCACCCTTGATAACGAGAAAAATCAGGTAAAGCGTGAATAGTATTAACCCGAAAGCAGCAGAGGGAGCAATATTCAAGTAAATGGCTAGAAGAAGTCCCATGAATCCCGAAAAAGCCGAGGACAGCATGCTGATCAACAAGACCTCTCGCGAGTTTCTTGCCGAAGTAGCAGCTATGGCTGCGGGCAGCAGCATAACTACATGCTCGATCACAAAACCGACTACTCTCAGCAATCCAACGCTTGCAACAGTCAACAGGGTTATAACGAAGTAGTCGTGAAGCTTAGCATTTATTCCGTTAAGTATAGCGTAATCTCTGTCAACACCAATCAGTACTTCTTTCTCATAAAATGCCAGGGTCAACAAGATTAAAGCTATAGAGGTAACGGCAGCATTGACAGTATCCTCCCAAGAGGCTAAGAGGGGGTCGCCAAGAATATATGACCACAGGCTAACTTTGGCAGGGAACATAGTTAAAATATAGTAGAGGGCTGCCACACTGGCAGATGTTGTAAAAGCCACAAATACAGAGGTGGCTGTATTCTCATCGACCCCTCTGTGGACAAGGTACATTTGAAGATATGATAGAGGAATACTGACAATCACCGCCCATAAGGTAGGATCCCCAGCAAGAAAAATGGACATCATGTAGCCGAGAGCGATTGACAAAAGTGCAGCGTGAGGCAGGGAGGAGGCAAAGAAGTTAAGTCTCCTCGCGGATATTATGGGACTCAACGCACTAAATGCTAGAGATGTTGACATGATGACAATAACCCAACTCAGATCGAGGTACATTTGTGCTTCCACCCCCTGAGCCTAGTGTATTATATGGAGACACTTCTCGATAAACAATACATTCTCACCATAAGCCTTACGCAACAGGTCAAGCCTGAAGATCTCCGAAGGCGAGCCAGCGGCCTTAACGCCCCTGTTAAATACTATTATTTTCTCGCTAAGGTTGACTGTTAAGACCGGGTCATGGGTTGTGAGTAGTATCATCTTGTTTTGCTTCACCTTCCTGATAAATGAAAGAATATCATCCTTGCCTCTAGGATCTATTCCCGAGAAAGGCTCATCCAACAACAGTATCGGAGTTTCCATTGAGAGGGCTCTGGCAACTAATATTCTTTGAACTTGTCCACCACTTAGCGAACTCATTCTCTTATCCGCGAACTCCTGGGCACCCACCAAAGCCAAATAGTCGTCTACGATCGTCTTGCAGTCTCTCTTTTTACAAGTGCCTCTAGCTCTCAAACCTGCTTCTATAAACTCTCGTCCAGTCATGGGATAATTGTAATCGATATTCGATAACTGTGGAACATAAGCCATGTATCTTCCAGCCTTAGAGGGGTTTCCTGTTATTTCTTCGCCGTTAACAAGAACCCTTCCCGATAATGGCTTCAAAAGACCTAGGATTACTTTGAAAAAAGTGGTTTTTCCAGCTCCATTGGGACCAAGAACCGTAAACAGCCCGAAGCCCTCCAGTCTTATGTTCTCGTTTTCCAGTATCTGCTCTGAGTTATAACTAAAGGTTAAGTCCCTGATTTCCAGTGATAAGGTCTCGTGCATAAACTTCCCGATAATTTTAAATAAATGTGCACAAATATATACTTTGTCCCAGTAATGGTTACAGTGGGTGCATAAAACTATGATTGATGCAAAAGGTAATGTGCACATAAGCAGAGAAAGACTGGTGTTTATAATACTCGTAGCTTTGTTATTTCTTGTTTTCTCGGTGTATCTTCTAACACAGGGTAAAAGGACATCTGAGACCAAGAGTGGTTTAAACATAGCGGTAACGTTTTACTCTCTAAAGCCAGATTTGGACCTACTCGTTTGCGAGGGGGACAATGTTTTCTCAATAACACCTGCAGGCGTAGACCCCCATGAATATCAATTGTCTCCCGCGGATATTGAGAAGCTAAAACAAGCTGATCTCATAGTATCAACCGCTCATACGCCTTTCGAGACACAAATACACGAGCTTGTAACACGCGGTGAATTAAAAGCAGTTCTTATAGAGATTCCCGAAATTCCACAAATTAAGATTAGGAATAACCCGATGACTGGTCAGCCGAACTATCACTGGCCAATTTATGACCCGGACAATTACAAGGTATACCTTTCCTATGTCGAGAGTAAATTAGAGGACTTAAGGTCAAACTGTAAGTCAACCTACAAGAGTCACTTAACGCTAATTTTGAACAACATAACAAGGATCCAGGACTCTCTCACGCCTATATCGGTATGCGCGGTCGCTACCTCACCGCCTGTACAGTACGCGGTAGAGTGGACCGGCGTCAAAGTAAAGTACTTGCTTCAAAAAGAAGAAGACCTCCCAGCAACCCCACAGGACATAGCATCCATTGAACAGAGCCTTGCCAGCGGGGAGTGCAAGCTAATAGTGATTGTAGGTAGTACAAGTACTCCGCTTGCACAGAAAGCCCTCGAGCTCTCTGGAAAATACAAGGTAAAGTACATTGTTATACCCAGTCCCATCTCTCCTCAGAGCACACTGAGTAAGATAAATGAAGTCGTAAAGATTCTAAATTCTTTAAAATATTGAGGAAATGAGTAAAAGAAAAGTTTTTCTCATACTATCTAAGTTTAATTCCAGATGAGGAGCGCTGGAACTGCTGAGGATTCTCTATGATGTAGGCTACAACACTCTGATACTTCTCAATCGCTTCTCCAAATTCACCTACACTTGCCCGGCTGCTCACTGGGAGCCGGCTCCCAAGTTACCCTTCTTAGGGGTTATTGTTTTGCTCCTGGTGTTGTCTTTTTCTTCTCGGTGGCGGCTACTACACCTTGGTGCGTGGGGATGTAGGTCTCGATTCTGGTCGGTGCTGGCAGGGTGTATC